>NZ_JBIXLM010000037.1:0-45298 GCF_045798545.1 Paeniglutamicibacter sp. ORCA_105
ATGTGCTTCCCCGCACCCGTCCGGACCTGTCCGGGTGCCGAGACCCGGCCGCGGTTATCCCCAGCAGGTGCCCCGCCCCGCCCCCGGGCGCCCGCCCAGGGACAGCCGCGAATCGGGGGCCCCCCCCCCCCCCCCCGCCCGGGCCTTTCCATTTGTGCCATGCCTTGTGCCGATCGCCATTGCCCCCTTGCCCCCCCTTGCAAGCAGGGCCGTCCGCACAGAGACTGTTGGCATAGGCGATGAAGGATCCGGCCGGTCGGAGGTTTTGGCCTGATGACCAATCTCTATAAGAAACACGTGCTGCCTCGCCTCGTCGCGCTCTCCTGCGGCACCAGGTCCCTGGACCCGATGCGAACGCGGGCATGCTCCGGGCTTGCCGGTAGGGTGCTGGAACTGGGTTTCGGCTCGGGAAGCAACGTGGGTCACTACCCGGAGGGAATGACCGAGGTGGTGGCCATTGAGCCCTCCGACACCGCTTGGCGGCTATCGGCCGGCGCGCGGGCGGCATCGGCAATCCGGATCCTGCGCGGATCGGTTGACGGCCAACAGCTGGGGGAGCCCGACGGGTACTTCGATGCCGCACTGAGCACCTTCACGCTGTGCACCATTCCGGATGCCGCCGCTGCCCTGGCTGAGGTCCACCGCGTGCTCAAGCCCGGCGGGACGCTGCATTTCCTGGAACATGGGCTGGCCCCCGATGAAAAGGTCCAACGCTTCCAGCGCCGGGTCGAACCCCTTCAGAAGGCCCTGGCCGGGGGCTGCCACCTCACCCGTTCCGTCGTTGAGATGCTTCACGATGCAGGGTTTCAGACCACCGAGTTGGATACTTTCTACCTGCCCGGAGCGCCGCGCTTCGAGGGTGCGATCAGCCTGGGTGTGGCGACCCGATCCTGAACTCCCGCCCCTGCCGCCTACTCGTGCGAGTACCGGGCGACCAGCTCGCGCTTGAGCACCTTCCCGCTGGGGCCCAGCGGGAAATCCGCCACGATTTCGACAAGCCGCGGATACTTGTAGGCCGCCAGCTGTTCCCTGGCGTAGTCGCCAATGGCGTCTGCACCCAAGAGGCTCCCTGCCGCAAGGGTCACCGCGGCCACGATTTCCTGGCCGTGCTTTTCATCCGGCACCCCGAAGACCGCGGCATTGGTGATCTCCGGGTGGGCGACCAGCACTTCCTCGACTTCGCGCGGGTACACGTTGTAGCCGTTGCGCAGGATCATGTCCTTCTTCCGGTCCACGATGCTGATGTAGCCGTCCTTGTCCTTGGTGCCCAGATCCCCGGTGCGGAACCAGCCATCCACCATGGCTTCGGCGGTTGCCTCGGGGCGGTTCAGGTATCCGGAAAAGAGATTGTGCCCGCGGATCACCAGCTCGCCCAACTCACCGGTTTCCAGCAACTCGATGGCATCGGAGACCTCTGGGCGGGCAACCTCGATCTCGACTCCCCAGACGGGCTGGCCCACGGTTCCTGGCCGCGGCTCGACGCCCACGTGGTTGAAGGAGGCCACCGGCGAGGTCTCGGTCAGCCCGTAACCCTCGTGGATTGTCGCGCCGAAGTGCCCGCTGAACCCCTGGAGGATGGCCAGCGGCAGGGCAGCGCCGCCGGAAACCGCGTAGCGCAGGGCCGGGGCAGGCTCCGGGCGCGCCTTGGCCGCGGCCAGCAACCCCACGTACATGGTGGGCACGCCGATGAAGATGTTCACGCCCTCGTCCAACACCATGTCCAAGGCGGCCTCGCCGGTGAACTTGGGCAGCAGCAGTATCTCGGCGCCGGCGCGCAACCCCGCGTTCAAGGCCACGGTCTGCCCGAAGGTGTGGAAGAGCGGCAGGCCGCCAAAGAGCTTGTCTCCCCGGCGCATGTCGAAGGTGTTCAGCAACAGCACGTTGACCTGCTCGACCAGGGCGAAGTGGGTGCCAAGCGCGCCCTTGGGCTTGCCGGTGGTGCCGGAGGTGTACAGGATCGTGGCGATGTCCAGCGGCCCGCGCGGGACGTAGGTGCCAATGGGTGTTGCGGCCCTGGCGAGGTCCTCAAGGCGGGGAAGATCCCCGGCCTCGGGAGACATCACGGTGAAGACCCGCGCCCCGGCCGCGAGCGCACCCGGTGCCCCCTCGCCCAGCAGCGGCGCGGCGCAAATGAGCGTCTGCGCCCCGGCGTCGCCCAACACGTATTCGATCTCGTGGCGCTTGAAGAGCGCATGCACGGGGACCGCCACGGCTCCCAGGGCCAGCACCGCATAGTAGACGCGGGCGAAGTCGGTGACGTTGGGGATCATGATGGCGACCTTGTCCCCGTCCGCCACCCCGGCCTCGCGTAGGGCCCCGGCGTAGGCGCGTGCCTGGTCCCACAGGTCCTTGTAGCTGGTGCTTGCCCCGCCCAGGGTGATGGCCGGCAGGTCGCCGTGGCGCTTGGCGCCCTCTGCCAGGATGGCTGCAACGGACAGGGTGGCGTTTGGAACTGGTGCGTTCACGGAGGTTTCTCCCAAGACGAAGGTGCGGGTGGGCTCTCGCCCATCGTGCTCGCCTCGCCCCCGCCTGTCAACGAACAGCGCCGCGAGGGGCCCGCCGTTCACCGAAGAACCGGGTCAGCTGCCAGCGGCCACGACCTGGGCGACCGGGACGTCCCCGTCGCTGAAGTTGATGGTCCGGCCGACGCTTGCCGGATCATCGAGCGCCGCCACGATGGCCAATGCCGTGTTGGCCCGGGAAGTCGAGGTGTCCGACGCGGGGTCGGGCGTCGGGTTCAGCAGACCGGTGGGTTCGGCAAGGGTCAGTGCCCCGGGGCCCAGGATGGTGTAGTCCAGGGTGCTGGCACGCAGGTGTTCGTCGGCGGCGATCTTGGCGGCCATGTAGGGGTAGAACGGGTCATCCAGTGCCACCAGGTGCTCGGTGTCGGCGGTGAGGAACGAGACCATGACATAGCGCTTTGCCCCGGTGATCTCCGCGGCGTTCATGGAACGGATGGCGGCATCGCGGTCGACGGCATAGGTGCGGTCCGGGTTTCCGCCGCCGGCCCCGGCTGACCAGACAATCGCTTCGGCACCCTGGAAGGCCTCGGCCATTTCTGCGGTCGTCGCGTTCTCCATATCCAGCACCAGTGGCGTGGCACCCGTGGCGGAGACATCCGCAGCGTGGTCGGGGTTGCGGATGACCGAGGTGACGGTGTCGCCTCGCTTGGCCAACTGGGCAGCTGCCAACAGCGCGACCTTGCCGTGGCCGCCAATGATCGTGACCTTCATGATGCTCCTTGAGTCGTGTTCAACGTGTGCCTGGATGTGCGGCGTCCGCGTCGAGCGGTCTCTCTTCCAACGAGGTGCCCGGTGTGCTGCATGCCGTCCCCTAGTCTTTCAGTTTTCGGGCGGGTGCGGGGCGAACCACCGGGCCGGGTCCCTTAGGCGGCGACGAGGATGCCGTCCTCGTCCGAGTACAGCATGGCGCCGGGGACGAAGGTGACACCGCCAAAGGACACGACCAGGTCCACCGCGCCGACCGAGTCCTTGGCGCTCTTGCGCGGGTTCGATCCCAGGGCCTTGATGCCCAGCGGGGTATCGGCCAGGGCCATGCGGTCACGGATCGCGCCGTTGATCACGACGCCGGCCCAGCCGTTCTCCACGGCAGCGGCGGCGATCATGTCGCCCATCAGTGCGGATTCCAGCGACCCGGCCCCGTCGACCACCAGCACCGCGCCATCGCCCGGGGAGTTGAGCAGGGACTTGACCAGGCCGTTGTCCCGGTAGCAGCGCACCGTGCGCACCGGCCCGCTGAAGCGGGGGTGGGCACCGAAATTCTCAAATTGCAGGGAAACCGATTGCAGGGTTTCATCGTTGTCGAAGAGATCGCAGGTGGTAAACGTCATGTTCCCCAGCCTACGATTCACGGCGCCGGAATCCGGCCGGTGTTACGCCGGATGCGGGGTGTCCGTTCGAGACGCCCGGCGGTGCCCAAGTTGTTGGCTGGGCCTCTGGGCGGTTTCGGCGTAGCATGCGGCCATGGGCAACGTTGTGATCAAGCGAGTCTACGAGGAGGCCGAAAGCGACGACGGCTACCGGGTCCTGGTGGACCGGATCTGGCCCCGGGGCATCAAGAAGGATGATGCGGAGCTGGACCTCTGGCTCAAGGAAGCGGGGCCGTCCGATGAACTTCGAAAGCAATTTGGCCACGTCGCCAAGAAATTTACGGCCTTCGCCAAGGCCTATCGCAAGGAACTGGACGGCTCGGAGGCCTTGGAGAAATTATTGTCCCTAGCTAGGGACAAGGATCGCCTGTGTCTCTTGTATGGGGCCAAGGACGAGGAACACAACCAGGCCGTGGTGCTGCGTTCGGTCATCGGGGAGCAGCTGGGCACGGGCGGGGCGTAACCGGTATCGCGGATCCGGGGCGTAGCGACGGATCCATCCGCCACTGCACCCCGGATCGGCAGGCGCCTAGATAAAGGTGTTGCTGCTGGTGCCCAGGGATTCGATGGAGGTTTCCAGCACGTCCCCTGCCTTCAGCCACGGGTGGCGTCCGGCCTCGTTGCGCCTGCCCAGGGCGACGCCGGCGGGGGTCCCGGTGAGGATCACGTCGCCGGGGCGCAACTCGTTGAACACCGACAGGTAGGCCACCAGCGCCGCGGGGGAGAAGACCAGGTCGGCGGTGGAATCTTCCTGGACGATCTCCCCGTTCACGCGCGTGGTGATTTTCGCACCCGTGGCGAAGTCCTCGGGGCTGACCAGCCATGGGCCCAATGGCGAAGCCGCGTCCCAGCACTTGCCCTGGGTCCATTCGGTGGTGCGGCCTTGGTAGCCGCGCATGGACACGTCGTTGGAGACCGCGTAACCGGCAATGTGCTTGGGGGCATCGACCTCGGAGATGCGGCGCCCGGGTTCGCCGATAATGACGGCGAGCTCGCCCTCCCAGTCGATGCGGTGGTCCTCGGCCGGGATCTCGATCTCGTCGTTGGCGCCGGCGAGCGAGGAGGCGAACTTTGTGAAGACAGTGGGGAATTCCGGTTCCTGCTTGCCGACCTCGGCAATGTGGTTGCGATAGTTCAGCCCGATGCAATACACCTTGGCCGGGTTGGTGATCAGCGGGGCGTAGTCGGCGTCGGCCAGCTCGGCGACGGCGCCGGTGGCGGCTACACCCAATGCCGCGGTGCGGGCCTCGGGGTCGGCGGCCAGGAAGGCACCCACATCGGCGAAGCCCTCGAGCTCGCTGAAGTTCTTCTCGGTGATCAGGGCGGCAAAGGTGCTTTCGGGCGCACCGGCCCGGCGCAATGTGGCAAGTTTCATGCCCTTATCCCATCACATGGGCACCGAAGCGCCGTAACCGGTGACGCATTTTTTCTTTTTCCCGCGGGTGCCGCTAGCGCAGGGCGGCAGTGAATTCGGCTGCAAGCATGGCAATGGCCTCGTGTTCGCCAGCGGCCACCAGGGCTCCGGGAACCACCGAGGAATCGACACAGACCGCCAGCGCCCCTGCCTCCAGGAACTCCTTGGCATTGGCCAGGGTGACCCCGCCGGTGGGCAGCAGGCGCACGCCGGGGTAGGGACCTTGCAACTCGGTGAGGTAGCGCGAACCCATGATTGCGGCGGGGAAGATCTTGACCATGGCACTGCCAAGGTCAAGGGCCATGGCCACCTCGGTCGGGCTCATGGCCCCCAGGCAAAATGGCACCCCGGCCTGTGCGGCGACCTCGGCCACCTCCGGGCGGATCCCCGGGGCAACGATGAACTGGGCCCCTGCATCGATGGCGGCGCGAGCCTGGTCGGCGTGCAGCACGGTGCCGGCGCCGACCACTGCTCCGTGGGTCTGCACGGTGTCGGCTGCGCGGGCCAGGTGGGTGAGCATCCCGGGGGTCGTGAAGGTCAGCTCCACCGCGTAGATGCCCCCGGAGACCAGGGCGCCGCACAATTCTGCGGCGTCGGTGATCGCCTCGGTGCGGACCACCGCCAGGGCCTTGTCGCGTTGGAGCATCTGGATCATTTCCGGCGTGTTCATGTGGATTGCGTTCTTCCTTTCGCGCTGCGTCGCAGCGCCCGGCCGGCGAGGGCCGAAGTGGGTAGGTGCTCGGAAACGGCGGCCACGCCGTTGACGAACACGTGCTTTATTCCTGCCGCCGGTTGCCGTGGATCGGCAAAGGTGGCCCTGTCAATAATGACATCCGGAGCGAAGACCAGCACATCGGCGGCGTTTCCCTCGGCCAGCACCCCGCGACCGGCCAGTCCCAGGCGGGCCGCTGGACGGCCGGTGAGCTGGTGGATCATCCCCGGCATGTCCATCGGTCCCGCGTCCCCGGCATACCGCGCCAAGAAGCGCGGAAAGGCACCCCAGGTACCTGGGTGGGCCGCGGCCACAGGGACTCCGGGACCGGACCCGCAGTGGCTGCGGTGCCCCACGATGGCCCGCAGGTTTTCCTCGTTCCCGGTGCGGTGCAGGATGCCGGTGGCCAGCTCATCGGCGCCCAGGATGCGCAGGAAGGTGGTGACCACGTCGGTTGACTGGATCGCGGCAATCCGGGTGATGTCCTGGCCCACCAACATGGACAGCTGCGCGGAACCCACCGAGGCGATGCTCACCGCTTTCCAGTCGATGTTCGGGTCGGCCTGGACCTCGGCACGGATTCGTGCCACGGCATCGGCATCGTCGAGGCGGGCCAGGATATCGGCGGCGTGCCCTTCCCGTGCCCAGGAAGGCAGCAGCGAGGAGAGGAGCCCGTGGCCCTCGAGGTAGGGGTGGGAACCGCAACCCAGATCGACTCCGGCATCCAGGGCCGCGTCAAGCATGGCCAGAAGCTCCGCAACCGTACCCATGGATGCCCCGGCATCCAAGCGCAGATGGGCCAGGTGCAGGGACGCCCCGGTCTTGGCGGCAACGGCGATGCTGCCGGCCACGGCTTCCAGCACAGTGCCGTGGTTCGGGTCGTGTTCCGTGGACCAATAACCGCCGCAGGCGGCAATGGCCGTGCCCAGGGCCTCGAGCTCCGCTGCCGTTGCGCGGGGCTCCGGGTCGTGTTCCGGGCCGGAGGACATTCCCACCGCGCCCTGCTCCAAGGCATCGGCGATGGCCCTGGCCTGGGCGGCAATCATCTCGGCCACGGACGCGTCCTCCACGCCTCGCATGGCAACCTCCCGCACGGTCCCCAGCGGCACCAGGCAGGCCACATTGGCGCCTGTTCCCTCGTCGATCCCGTCAAGGAATTGGCCCACGGACGGCCAGGAAAGTGGTGCAAGCGATTCCGGGGCTTCTCCGTGCGGGGCGAGGGAGAACCCGTCCTGCCCCAGGACCTGGGTGGTCACGCCCTGCGTGAGGGCTGCATGGTGGGCAGGATCGGTCGGCAGGGTCGGCTCGGAGCGCCCGTGCATGTCGATGAATCCCGGGCAGGTGACCAGACCAGACCCGTCGATGACCAGCGTGCCGCCGTCCTCGATGAAAGCCCCGGCCGGGAGAATGCGGGAAATGCGGCCGTCCTCGAGCACGACGTCGCCCGCGTATTCGGCGCCGCCGGAGCCGTCGATGATGCGGGTGCGGGTGATGGCTGTGCGCACCGGGAGCGGGCGCACAGCATCGATCCGCATTAGAAGAAGGTGTGAACTAGGGAGACGACTCGTTGGTCCTCCACTGCGTCCTCAAGGACCGGGATCAACGACCACTTGTCAAAGGCCGTGCAGGGGTGGGAGAGGCCCAGCCGGATCACGTCGCCGACCTTTACCGTGGTGGTGGCCGGATCGAAGCGCAGGAAAGAGTGCTGGTCGTATTGCGTCACGATGCTCGCACCGACCAATTCGGTCATTTCGCTGCCCAGGTCGGGGCCGATCATTTCTGGTTCGGGCAGACCCTCGTCGAAGGGGAAGTCGCGCTTGCCGCCGTCGAGCAGGGCCAGTCCCGCCTCGGGCTGGGAAACCACGCGGGCCCAGCCGTGCATGGCGGCGCGAAACGGGGCAATGCGCTGGCGGGCGAAGTGTGAAATGCCGCGGTGGAAACGGTCGTCGTGCACCAGGTAGTCCCCGGACCGGATCAAGACATCGATCCGACGGCCCCCGGCGCCGGTGCCGGCGTCAATGGCGGGTGACAGCATCGATGCAACGTCTTCGAAGCTGGCCCTGCCACCGGTGCTCAGGATCAAATTTTCCCCGGCGGTGTAGTGGCCGGACGCCAAAATGAGTTTGTGCGCCTTGAACATCTGCACCAGGTAATCGCGCACCGTTTGCAGGGCGGCCTCGTCGGCGCCGTGCTCCGGTGTACCCTCATAGCCGCCGATGCCCACAAGGATGAGGTGGGTGGACGCGGCAACGGCGCGGGAAATGTCCAGTACTTCATTGATGGAACGGGCGCCGGTGCGGCCGACGGAGCCGCCGAGCTCCACCATCACCCGCAGGGGAGTGGGCATGCTTTCCGTGCTTGCGGCCAGTTGCGCGAGCGTGGTTTCAAGCAGCTCCACGCTCTGCAACGAGTCGACCCATGAGACCACTTCGAAATCGTCTCCGGTCACCGAGGACACCCAGGCGATGGCCCTCGGATCGGAAAGCGTATTGGGGAGTAGCACCCTGGCTATGCCATGGGCGTGTGCCACACGCATTTGGGCGTAGTTGGCCAAAGTGATGCCCCACGCGCCGCGTTCCAACTGCTCGGCCCACAGCTGCGGGGCCATGGTGGTGGTGCCATGCGGGGACAACAATACCCCGCGCGCGCTGCCCCAGGCAGAGATCTGCTTGAGGTTGTGGGTCATGGCCGTGAGGTCCAGGGTCAACAGCGGCGTTTGTAGCTGGGAAAGCTCCACGTCCCTTGAGGTGAATTCGGCGGCGCTTTGCCCGTGGAAGGTGGCTGGTATGGCTTTGTGTCGCCAGTCAAGGGTGACGCGACCCAGGTTGGCGATCATGTCGACAGCATAGGCGGGGGAAGCCAGGGTCGTTCGTTCCGATTGTGCAAGATCATCCACGGCTAATTCCTTATTAATTCGGCCAGAGGCACTGTGTTGGATGGTCATGGGGAGTTACGGACACACAGGCTTAATGTCTAACACGGCCAGGAAAAATCCGCCAACACATCCCGAATCGCGAACAGGCCCCACCGGCGGTGGTGAAGCCGGGCTGCGGCACCATGACATTGTCCGGCCCGTCGGCGAAAACCGCGAGTCGCATCAATCAATGGAGTTAAGAAAATGCGGGAACCATCATCGAACGCAAGGAGCGTGTTGCCGCCTCGAAGGCACTACAACGGCCCGAATGAATGAAATGTGAATCGACGTTCAGCGCCCGGCCCCCGATGGCAGCAATGACATTCCCTGCATTCCACCGTTCGGTCTGGCAGGCTGCACAGACCGGAATGAATGGAATTGTTCGACGATTCACACGTTGGGATCGGCACCTTCTGAATGTGAAAAACGAATGGCGGCGAGATGCACCGAATGGGCCTCGAGTGTTGATTTCGACGTCGTTGATAAGAGCGACGAGGCGCGAATTCTGTCGTGGCACAAGGAGGGTCTTCACGGGTCCGTGGTGTGCCTTGTTCCGGAGCGGCCAAGGCTGGCGCCAACGGCCATGTGCACTCTGCCTGTCCCGCCGCCGGACAGGCCTTCTCCTGCGCTCAGCGGTGTCCAGCGCCTACGTGGTTGACGAACCATGCGGCAATTGCGGATCGGGACTGCCCGGGGTCGTTCGAGGGTTGGAAAATACATGCAATGAGTGGTGCTTCCCTGGATTGGAATCGGGCGTCCTGATGTGAGGGCCACTACTTTTTTGACTCAGTGTTTTGCTCTGCGGGACGCTCGGCGGGCTGTTGGGCCGGGGACACGCGGAGTAGGATCGGGAGACACTCACGTGAGGAGGCCAGATCCATTGTCAGCCCTATGTTTTCAAGGATTTTCCGACAGTTCGTGTTGATATCCCTCGACTCTTCAAATACTGCGTTGAACGGATAATTCCCGGATAAAGCCATCAATTCCCATTCAATCTCGATGGATTGCCCGGAGCACTCCCAAGTAGATATGAAGCCCCCTTTCACGTATGTTTGCACGGTATCTGAGGCCTTTCGGGCCGACGAGAGCAGGCTACGTAACCAAAGTGAAGCAGGTTTTGATGTGTTTGAATTCATTGGCGAAAGATTCCGCCAAATATTGTTCGCCTCGTGGCAACATTTCTCGCTAGTTGCGCAGTGTCTGATCCTCGCGACGATTATCGCCGTGGTGATCGCGGCGCTGGTTTACCGCAATAAGTCCTTGTCTTCCCTGGCCAACGGGGTCTCGGCCATTGGCCTGACCATCCCCTCGTTCGCTGCGATCGGCTTGTTGATCGCCCCATTCGGGTTCGGCGTCACCCCCGCCGTCATCGTGGTCACGTTCTTTGCCGCGCTGCCAATTGTCCGCAATGCCATCGTCGGCCTGGCCGGCATCTCCCCGTCAGTGGTTGAGTCTGCCCGCGGCATCGGCATGAGCCGCATGCGCACCCTGGCAACGGTTGAACTTCCCATGGCATGGCCCGTCATCCTGTCCGGCATCCGGGTATCGGCCCAGATGGTGATGGGCGTTGCCGCGATTGCCGCCTATGCCCTGGGCCCCGGCCTCGGCGGATTCATCTTCTCCGGCCTTTCCCGCCTGGGTGGAGCAAAGGCCTTTGACTCAGTGCTTGTCGGAGTCATTGGCGTGGTCATCCTGGCCTTCATTCTCGATCTCATTTTGCTCGGCATCGGCCGACTTACCACTCCGCGAGGTATCCGTGTCTGAATCCTCTGACGCCATCACTGGCGCATCAATCTTGCTTGACGAAGTCACCAAGCAGTACCCCGGCCAGGTCAAGCCTGCCGTCGGCGGACTCACCCTCGAGATCCCGGCGGGAAGCATAGTCATGCTCGTAGGCCCATCGGGCTGCGGCAAGACGACCACCCTGAAAATGATCAACCGCCTCATCGAGCCCACCGGTGGAAAGATCGTCATCAACGGCGAAGACGTCACCAAGATGGACGGCGACACGCTGCGCCGCCGCATTGGCTATGTCATCCAGGCCGGGGGACTCTTTCCGCACATGACCGTGGCAGCGAACATCGCCATCGTTCCCAAGATGCTGGGCTGGAAAAAGGACAAGATCGCTGCCCGCATCGATGAGTTGCTGGAGCTGGTCTCGCTGGATCCGGCCATCTACCGCGATCGCTATCCCAAGGAGCTCTCCGGCGGGCAGCAGCAGCGCGTTGGCGTTGCGCGGGCGTTGGCCGCCGATCCGCCCGTGCTGCTCATGGACGAGCCCTTTGGCGCAGTTGACCCGATCACCCGCCAGCGCCTGCAGGACGAACTGCTGAACATCCAGTCCGAGGTGCAGAAGACCATCGTGATGGTGACGCACGACTTCGATGAGGCGGTAAAGCTGGGCGACTGGATCGCCGTCTTCAACGAGGGTGCCCAGCTGGTCCAGTACGACTCCCCGGAGCGCGTCTTGGCCAACCCCGCCAACGAGTTCGTGGAGAACTTCATTGGCTCCGGTGCCGGCCTCAAGCAACTCACCCTGACCCGGGTGAACGAGGTAGCGCTCATGGATGCGATCACCGCGCTGCCAGGCGAGTTGGCCAGCGACGTGCTCTCCCGGCTCCAGGGCGAGGGAGCCTCGTATGCGGTGGTCCTGGACCAGCGCCGCCGGCCCATTCGACGCCTCACCCGTCGCCAGCTCTCCCGCCTGCAGCTGGTCGACGACACCATCGACGAGTCGATGCCGTCGGTCAGTGACCAGTCGACCCTGAACGACGCGTTGGACACCATGCTGGTTTCGAGTTCCGAGACCGCCGTCGTCACGGGCAGGCGCGACGTCTTCCGGGGCCTGATCAACGTGCAGACCATCATGGAGGCCATCTCCCAAGCCAACGCCGCGGCCGCGGACGCTTCCGAGGCACCCGTTGGATTGAACTCCGGCGCCATTCCGGCCCTCGCCGTGGAGAATGCCGTGGCGGCGGAGCCGCAAAGTACGGAGGAGCCGCGATGAGTACCCTTGCCGCTGGCTCCAATCTCGCCCAGATCACCGAGCCGAGCCGCCCCGTACAGCGTCCGTGGCTGGTGCTGGGGCTTCAGCTGCTGGGAATCCTCGCAGC
Organism: Paeniglutamicibacter sp. ORCA_105; assembly: GCF_045798545.1. Lineage (NCBI taxonomy): Bacteria > Bacillati > Actinomycetota > Actinomycetes > Micrococcales > Micrococcaceae > Paeniglutamicibacter > Paeniglutamicibacter sp. ORCA_105. The sequence continues at coordinate 12,043 of NZ_JBIXLM010000037.1, forward strand.
ACTGGCCGCCGTGGCGATCTGGCTGGCCAACTCGGACCTGAGCGAGACCGAGCGCACCACGCTGGCCCCGGCAACCCTCTGGGGCTACACCGTCGAGCACCTGAGCCTCACGGTGGTGGCCGCGCTCATCGTGTTGGTCATCGCCATCCCGCTGGGGATCGTGCTGACCCGACCCTCGATGCGCAGGCTCACCAACCCGGTGATGGCAGTGGCCAACATCGGTCAGGCGGCCCCGGCCATTGGCTTGGTCGTCATCCTGGCGTTCCTGGTGGGCTTCGGATATTGGGCTGCCGTTATCTCACTGGTGCTGTATGCGATCCTGCCGGTGTTGTCCAACACCATGGTCGGACTCAAGCAGGTTGACGAGCGCCTCGTTGAGGCGGGACGCGGCATGGGCATGAGCTCCATGGCCGTGCTGTTCAAGGTCGAGTTGCCGCTGGCTGTACCGGTCATGCTTTCGGGCATCCGCACCGCGCTGGTCTTGCTGGTCGGCACCGCCACCCTCGCCGCCTTCATCAACGGCGGCGGTCTGGGAATCCTGATCACCACCGGCGTGAACCTGAACCTCACGGTCGTGCTGATTGCAGGATCCCTGCTGGTGGCATTGCTGGCGCTGCTCATCGACTGGCTTGGCCGTGTCGTGGAGCAGCTCGCCCGGCCGAAAGGACTTTAGAGATGAATGCAGGAAAATGGATCAAGTCAACCGCACTCATGGCGGCGGCCGGCGTGCTGCTGACCGGATGCGGACTGTCCTCGGCGGGCTCGTATGTGCCGCCCGCCGGGCCGGGAAGCATTAGCCCGCTTCCCAACCTCCCGGGGAATCCCACCATGACGGTGACAAGCAAGTCGTTCACCGAACAGCTGATCCTGGGCAAGATTGCCGTGCTGGCCGGCCAGGCCGCCGGATTCAAGGTCAACGACCTGACGGGTGTTCCCGGCAGCCAACCGGCCCGTGAGCTGCTGTTGTCCGGCCAGGCCTCCGTGCTGTGGGAATACACGGGAACCGCCTGGCTGACCTACCTGGGACACGAAACAGGCATCGCCGACCAGTCCGAGCAGTGGCAGGTGGTGCACGACCAAGACCTCGAGGAGAACGGGATCCTCTGGGGCAAGCCCGCACCCATGAACAACACCTACGCCATGGCCGTGCGCAGTGAAGCGGTCCAGGACCTCGGCGGGATCAGCAAGCTTTCCGAGCTCAAGGACCTTGATCCCGAGGACCTGACGTTTTGCGTTGACGCGGAATTCAATTCCCGGGCGGACGGCCTGAATCCGATGCTTGAGCTCTATGGGCTGGAACGCGGCAACCCCAAGTCGGTGCCCGACACCAACGTGGGGCTCTACGACACCGGGGCGATCTACAGTGCCACCGATAGCGGTGCCTGCAACTTCGGTGAGGTCTTCACCACCGATGGACGCATCAAGGCCCTGGACCTGACGGTTCTGGAGGACGACCTGGGGTATTTCCCCGCCTACAACGTTTCTCCGGTCTTCTTCGGGGAATTTTCCGACAAATACCCGGGCATCGAGGACGTCTTTGCCAAGATCGCCCCGTTGCTCACCGACGAAGCACTCCAAGACATGAACCTGGAGGTCGACGTCAACGGCCGCGAGCCCGCGGACGTGGCCTTCGAATGGATGGTCGCGGAGGGCTTCATCACCGAGCCGTAACAGGTCCGAAGATCCCGTTGTCCAACGTTGAAGGGGGCGCTTCCAAAAAGGAAGCGCCCCCTTCACATGTCCGGTCGTATGCGCCCGCAGAGGCCCCGGCCTTGCGGGGCACTGGTCCGCGTTAGGACCTAGGATGGGCAGATGACCAGCCCGAATGAGAACCCTCCCGTGGTGGGCGTGCTGCTGGCCGCCGGCGCGGGATCGCGCCTGGGCCGCGGCCCCAAGGCGTTGTTGCGCAAGCCAAACGGCCAGAGCCTGCTGGGCTCCGCACTTGCCGCGCTCCGGGGCGGAGGTTGCACCCAGGTCGTGGTGGTTCTGGGGGCCGACGCCACACGGGTCACGGAGCAGGTCAACGAACCCGGTGCCACGGTGCTGGTGAACGAGCACTGGGCAACCGGCATGGGGTCGTCTTTTGCCATGGGCATGGGCGCGGTCCCCGACGGGGCGGCTGCGCTGGTGGCGCTGGTGGACCAACCCGGCATGAGTGCAGCTCTTGTCCGCCGGATAGCCTCTGAACACCGTGCAGGACGGATCACCGCTGCCGGCTACCGCCGGGACGACGCGTCGTTGCGGCGCGGACACCCGGTGATCTTCGCCCCCGAGAAAATTCCGGCGGCGGCAGCGGCAGCCTCCGGCGATGCCGGGGCGCGGGACTACCTGGCAGCGCATCGGGAACTAGTCGATCTCGTCGACTGCTCGGACCTGGACGCCGGAATGGACATCGACACTGTCGCCGACCTCGAGGCACTCGGCTGGAAGTAGCGGCGGCACCTTGCCCGCGGCCTCGAGGGCAAGATAGACATCGTCGCGGCGAAAGGGGGTCCGGGTTAAACCGATCCCGGTGGCATCCCGCAGGGCGTTGGCGAGGGCGGGAGCGACGGGATTGTCGGGGATCTCACTCATGGGCTTGGCCCCGAGCGGTCCCAGGGAGTCGGTGGTTTTCGCGAAGTAGATTTCACTGCGCGGTACATCGGCAAAGGCGGGGACGTGGTACTGCCGCAACACGTCGGTCGTGACCTTCACCGTGCCATCGATGAGCATCTCCTCAAAGAGCGTTGCGCCCAGCGCGCCAGCCGGGGCGTCCGTGGTTGCGGCCAGCCAGGCATCGCCGGCGCGGAATGCATCCGGATCGGCGGTCGGAACCACTGCCTCGACGGTGTTCAGGTCCATGCCGGGGCCCCCCGGTTGGCGGGCTGGCGGGATGCGGCGTTGGCCGAAGGGTTGCCGGGGACTCCGCCGTGGATGGGCCCGGACAGCGTGTTCAGTGCAGCACCCGTGGCCAGGGGCGACCTGCTGGCGATGATCTCCGCGGCAATCCCGATGGCAACTTCGCCGGGGGTGGCGGCTTGCAGGTCAAGACCGATGGGGGAGTGCAGAGTGGCCAGCGCTTTTTCGGGGACAGCGGCTGCCCGCAACTCGCGCATGCGGGATTCGTGGCTGGTCCGCGAGCCCATGGCACCGACATAGGCGAGAGGCTGGCCCAGCGCCAGGGACAGCAACGGGATGTCGAATTTCGGGTCGTGGGTCAGCACGCACAACACCGTGCGTTCATCGACGCGTCGGGCGGCAATTTCGCCGGCCAGGTAGTCATGCGGCCAGAGCGTGGAGATCTCGTCGGCAACCCCGAAGCGCGGCTGCAGGGTGAAGGCGGCGCGGGCGTCGCACAGCGTGGAGGAATAGCCGAGCGCAGGGGCCAGCTTCAGCAATTCCTCGGCATAGCTGTTGGCCCCGAAAACGATCATGCGTGGCGGGGCGAGCCGCGACTCGACAAACAGCTCAACGGCCCCGGCACTGCAGGAACCGGATTCCTGGTCTAGCTTAATGACTCCGGTGCGGCCGGCGGCAATGAGCGGAAAGCAGAGCCTGGCGGCCTGCGAACTGCCGTCTTCTCCCGCCAACGGGGCCACTAGCCCGGCCAGGCCGGAAACGGACAGGGTGGAGGGATCCGAAATCAATGTCGAATCGGAAGACCCTGCATCGATCCGGCGAACCAGGGCCACTGGATCCGCTGGCGGGAGCGAAGCATAGGTTTCCAGCAGCCGGTGCATGGATGAACCGGCGTCAAAGGGTGCGATGTGCACGTCCACTTCACCTCCGCACATCAGTCCGGTGGCGAAAGGATCGGTGGGTGAATAGCCGTAATGTTCCCGGCGCGAGGTCCCTTGCGCCATGGCCTCGAGCGCCGCGGTGTGCACCGCCGCATCGATGCAGCCGCCGGAAAGCGACCCGGTGATTCGGCCATTCCCATGAATCAGCATCGAGGTTCCACGGGGATGCGGGGTTGAACCCCGGGTGTCCACGATGGTGGCCACAGCGAAGGATTCGCCGACAGCTGTCATCGAGGTGTTCAACGCGGAATGGAGATTCAGCATGGCTCGAATCCTTGGGGACACCCAAGAGTAGCGAGATCGCATCGAGGGGAACGCAAAGGGGAGGACCTGCCGGTACAAGCCACATGAGTGACCGGAACCCGGAGCCGCGCTCGCCGACTTTGCAGTGGGGGTTCCGGCATCGAGATGCAGGTGCTCGGTGGTGGCATGCTGTCCCTGGCCCGCTGGTGGCTGCGGTCGGTGAATTTCAACTGACTCGCCGTGCCTAGTACTCGATGCGGGTGTCGAGGGCAGCCCACAACGCGAAAGGCTCGTGGCGATCGACCCGGGCGTCGTTGATGCGTTCGACGGGCATCAGGGTGGCTCGTTCCGCCTCGCTGCCCTCGAAGTATTCGTAGAATGCCGCGTCGTCGAATCCCGCCTCGGCCGCCTCGTGCCTGTCGGAGGCAAAGACTACACGAGACACGCGTGCCCAGAGGGCTGAAGCAAGACACATAGGGCAGGGCTCGCAACTCGAGTACAGCACGGCGCCGGTGAGGTCGAAGGTTCCGAGTTCTTGGCAGGCGGCGCGGATGGCCGTGACCTCGGCGTGGGCGGTGGGGTCGTTGTTCGCGGTGACCCTGTTGACGCCCTCGAAACGCGATCCGTCGGCGGCCACGATCAGGGCCCCGAAGGGACCGCCCGCATTGCGGACGTTGTCCGCGGCAATGGCGATGGCTGCCGCGAGGTTTTCTGCTGAATCGGTGGTGCCCGTCATGGTGGCGACTTCCTTACCCTTCAGGCGAAGCGCCGGAGGAAGCCTGCCTTGGCTTTGTTCTGTCCGAGGCAACACTCCGCAGCTTCGAAACGGCCGGTGGGTTGGCAGTCCACGGTGGATGCCTTCCCCTCCGCAGGGAAACCGGCGTCGGTAATCTTCAACATAGCAAGTGAAGATGGACAACGCCACCATTGGTGCAGGGGCTAGGCGCGGGCCCTGGACATGGCGCGGAGCTTCCGGATCAAGGCCACGATTTGCCACACGGCACCGTAGGCAGCCAAGGCAACAACGAACGCGGCCCCGCCGCGGGTGATGATGATCCAGAGGAACGACCCGGCGCTTGCCGAATCTTCCAGGATGGGTGTCGAACCCAGGCCAAGGACAGCTGCAGTCACGGCCGGAACCACCAGGAACAGGGCCAACAGGATGGTGCGGACCTTTTGGCCAGCGGGTTCGCTCGTTTTCACGTGGTGGCCCGATGCCCTTTGCCGTTTGAGGTACCAAAGGGCCAAGACCACCAAGCCGGCCAAGGTGCTGCCATGCTGCAGGAGACGGTAAACGGCAATTCCGGCAACGGGTTTGCTGGCCAGCAACGGCACCTGTTCAACGACCCAGCCGTAGGAGTGCGTGAACGAGTCCCAGGCCAGGTGCGTGAGAAGGCCAAGCATCAGCGAATAGAACGTCCACAGTGCAACCCGGGCGCTCGTGGGCGGGCGGCCCTTGAGCGCCGGCTTGTCCGGGATCCACGAGTCGGGAAGCGCCCACCGCAGCGGTTTGGCCACGAGCCACAGGAACCCGGCCAAGACCAGCGCCAGCGGCAAGCCAACGGTCAGGATCTGGGAAAGGTCATGCGAGTTGGCGCCATTGAGCATGGGTGCGTACCAGGCGTCACTCGTGGAAGACACCATGGCGAAGTACGGGATGTCCGGTGCCATGGCCCCGGCAACCGAGGCGATTGGAACGAAGGGTTGACGCAGGAATGGCAGGACGGCAGCCGGGTGGGCCAGTGTGAACGGCAAGGGAATCCTCGAAAAGTTGTTTCAGGGCCCACGGGGCACCTTGTATCCGGTGCGAATGGGCCTGCCTCAAGCCTAATCGTCCGTAGCCGCGTTCAGGGCTGAATCGAGTGTTGGCACCGCCACGTTGGCGGCGGCATGGATTCCTGCCCCTATTGCCCGCGGGGTGCGGCTCATTGCTGCGGCGCCCGGGTGATCAATCCGGTCGTGGCGCGGTTGGCCGAGGAGAGGATGTCCGCGGTGTCGATGATCATTTCTTGCATGGCCTGGGCTGCGCGTGTCAGGGTCACGTCGTTGCGGTGTGCGAGGCTGATGGAGCGAGAAAGGCTCGGTGCGGTGAGCCTGGCCGAGCGCAGCCCGGGCCGGTCCACCATGACCATTGCGGGAACGACCGCGACACCCAGCCCGCGTTCCACGCACCGCAGCACGGCGTCCATTTCGGCGCCCTCGAGCACGACCTTGGGGGTGAGGCCCGCGGCATGGAAAGCCTGCATGGTTGTTGCACGCAGGTCGTAGCTTTCATGAAAGGTGATTTGTTCGATGGCCGCCAGTTCTTCCAGGGTGAGGGACTGGCGGCCCTCCAGGATCGGACTCCGCATCGAGGAGATGACCACGAGTTCCTCCGTGAGGAGCGGGGTCCGCTGGAGACTGGTGGCAGGGGGTACGCCGTCCTCCGAGGTGGTGATGAGCGCGATGTCGAGGGCTCCTCCGGCCAACTCATCAAGCAGGCCGCGAGAGCCCTGCTCGGTCAGGTGGAGATCGATGCCGGGGTAAGCGACATGGAACGAGGTCAGCACGTCGGCAACCAGGCTGATGCACAGAGTCGGGGTGGCACCGAGACGGACCCTACCCTTCTTGAGGCCCGCCAGTTCCTGCATCTCGTAGCGGACCGTATCCGCATCGGCGAGCATGCGCCTGGCCAACGGAAGGAGCGATTCCCCGGCATCCGTCAGTGTGATGTTGCCCCGTGCCCGATGAAAAAGTTCGGAGCCGAGGTCCGACTCGAGGGTGGAAATCTGCCGGCTTAGCGAGGGCTGGGCTAGATGCAATTGGGCGGCGGCGCGCGTGAAATGACCGATGCGTGCGACTTCCACGAAGCTTTGGAGCTGTTCCAAGTTCATGTTCGATAGCTTATCCGCATTGAAACGAGTCAAACAATTCATTGGACGGATCAAGATCCCGTTCTTAGCGTTGAACACATGAGAACAACAAACGCGAATGAGCAACAGATTTCCACCACGGTCCTGGTCATCGGCACCGGAGGATCGGGCCTGCGGGCGGCCATCGAACTGGCGGAAATGGGGGTGGACGTACTCGCCCTGGGCAAGCGCCCGCGCAACGACGCCCACACATCGCTTGCCGCCGGCGGCATCAACGCGGCCCTGGGCACCATGGACAAGGACGACAGCTGGCAGCAGCATGCCGCTGACACCATCAAGGAAAGCTACTTCCTGGCCAACCCGCACACCGTGGAAATCGTGGCCCGCGGAGCCGCGCAAGGAATCCAGGACCTGGAACGCTACGGCATGGGATTCGCGCGGGAAGAGGACGGCCGCATCTCGCAGCGCTTCTTCGGCGCACACACCTTCCGCCGCACCGCCTTCGCCGGCGACTACACGGGCCTGGAAATCCAGCGCAGCCTGGTGAACCGGGCCGAGCAACTGCGGATCCCGATCCTGGACTCGGTGTACGTCACCCGGCTGCTGGTGAAAGACAACCAGGTCTTTGGCGCCTACGGCTTCGACGTCAACACCGGCAAGCGCTACCTCATCCATGCCGACTCGGTCATCCTTGCCGCCGGAGGCCACACCCGCATCTGGCGTCGCACCTCCTCCCGCCGCGACGAAAACACCGGGGACGCCTTCCGCCTGGCCGTCGACGCCGGCGCCCGGCTGCGCGATCCTGAGCTGGTGCAATTCCACCCCTCGGGCATCATCGAACCAGAGAATGCCGCCGGCACCCTGATCTCCGAGGCAGCCCGCGGGGAGGGCGGCATCCTTCGTAACGCGCTGGGGGAGCGGTTCATGGAACGGTACGACCCGGTGCGAAAGGAACTCTCCACCCGGGACCGCGTTGCGTTGGCTGCCTACACCGAGATCAAGGAAGGTCGCGGCACCAAGAACGGCGGGGTTTGGCTGGATATCTCGCACCTGCCCCGCGAAACCATCATGGAGCGCCTGCCGCGCGTCTACCAGACCATGATGGAGGTGCAGATGCTCGACATCACCGCCGAGCCCATCGAAATTGCCCCCACCGCGCACTACTCCATGGGCGGGGTCTGGGTGCGCCCGGAAGACCACAGCACCGACGTCGACGGACTCTATGCCATCGGAGAGGCCTCCAGCGGGCTGCACGGCGCCAACCGGCTGGGCGGCAATTCGCTGATCGAGCTGCTGGTCTTTGGCCGCATCGTGGCACGGGCCGCGGCGAAGTACTCGGCGTCGCTGGATTCCCAGCCCCGCTCACACGAGGCGCTGGCGACCGCGCGGGCCGAGATCGACGACCTGCTGGCGGCCGAGGGCCAGGAGAACGTGCGCGAGTTGCAGCGCGCCATCCGGAACATGATGACCGACCATGCGGGTGTGGTGCGGGACGAGGACGGCCTGTTGGCCGGCCTGGCGAAGCTGGACTCGATCGAAGAGCGCATGGAGGCCGTGGGGATCCACCCCGACATTGCCGGCTACCAGGATCTGGCCCACGCATTCGACCTGAAGGGATCCGCGCTGGCCGCCCGGGCCACCCTCGAGGCAGCACTTGAACGCCGGGAGACCCGTGGCTGCCACAACCGCAGTGACTATCCCCAGATGGACGATTCTCTTCGGGTCAACTTGGTGTGGTCGCCTTCCGCCGGAATCGTTCGCGAGGAAATCCCCGAGATCGCGGATGAAATCGCCCGGCTTGTCAAGGACGTTTCCCGCGTCGGAAAGCTCGTGGAGTAGCGGGCCGGCGGCGCTGCCTGCGGCCCGGGCGGCCATTCCCGACGGAGGGGAAGGCCGCCCGGGCCACGGCATTTTGCGGCGGCTAGTGCTGTTCGGCCGGGTCGGCCACGGGCTTGACGCGGAAGGTGATCACGGCGAACAGGACTGCGGCCAGGCCCGCTCCCAAGGCGAAGACGAGGAAGTTCGAGTTGACGCCGAGCCCCGAGGCCAACAACAGTCCGCCAACCTGCGGGGCTGCGACGGCGCCGATTCGGCCCATGCCCATTGCCCAGCCCAGCGCGGTGCCGCGCAGGCGCTCCGGGTAGTGGTTGGCGACGGCGGCGATCAGCAGCGCCGCGGTGCCGTGGGTGCCCACGCCGGCGAGGATCAACATCGCGTAGACGACCCCGACCGGGGGAGTGGTCATGATGACGGCCAGGCCGATCCCGGCCACCAGGGCTGCGGCGGCCGCGGCGGGGGCGGCGCCAAAGCGGTCCCCGGCCCAGGCCGTGACGACGGAGCCTGCCACTGCGCCCAGGTTCAGGGCCAGCGCGAAGGTCAGGGCCGAGCCCAGGTCGTACCCGGCCTGCTCCATCAGGCTGGGCAGCCAGGTGCCCAGGCCGTACCAGGCGAAGAGGATGGCCAGCGAGGCCACCGCGAAGAGCACCGAGGCACGGGCATAGGGGGCGCGGAGCAGCTGGCCGAAGCCGGAGCCGCGGCGCGCGCCAGGTCCGCTGCGGTGCTTGAAGGACAGGGTTTCGGGCAGGTAGCGGAAGCCCATCGGCACCACCACGACCAGCGCGATGACGGCAATCAGGAACATCGCTTCCCAGCCGAAGGCGGGGATGACCCAGATGCCGGTGACGGCTGCGATCGAACCGCCGATGGGCACACCCGACATCATCAACGTGGCCATGGTCGAGCGCCAGCGGTCCGGCACCAGCTCGGCCACCATGGCGTTGGCTGAGGGAACGAGGCCACCCAGGCCGATTCCGGCCAGCAGGCGGAGGGCACCGAAGACCAGGGGGTTCGGGGCGAAGGCGCACAAGATGGTGAGGGTGGAGAAGAGGATCGAGCAGGCCAGGATGGTCCGTCGCCGACCCAGCACGTCGGCCAGCCGTCCGGCCCCGAGCGCACCGATCATCATGCCCACGAAGGCCAGTGAGCCGATGGTGCCCATGGTCGTCGGGGTCAGGCCCCAGTCGTCGATCGCCAGCAGTGATGACTGCACGGTGCCGTACACAATGAGGTCGTACCCGTCGAAAACCACCAGCAGCCAACAGGTCACAATGGCCAGCACGGCCTTGCGGTTTGAAATGTTCCTGGGCTGTGACGGCTGTGCCGAATCGCCGGTGTTCTGTCCGGTGGGACCCGCAACGGCGCTCGTTGTGGAAAAAGTCATAGGTACAAGTGTTGCCGGTCTCAGTGTGACGGCGCATATAATTCTGATGTGCAGAAATTACGCGTAAGCCGCGAGATCCCCCGCTACCCCATCGACGCGGTCGACAACGCCCTGAAGCTCATCGAGCTGTTGCGCGACCATGGTTCCGTCCGGCTCAAGGACGCGGCCGTCGAGCTCGGCGTCGCGCCCTCCACCGTCCACCGCCTGCTGGCCATGCTCATTTATCGCGGCTTTGCCGAACGCGCGAGGGGCCGCGGTTACGTTCCCGGTCCCGCGCTCGGGGCCGGACCGGCCGGCCACGGCAGGATCAGCGAGCTGCGTGCCCTGGCCCAGCCGCTGCTGGAGGACCTGGCGGCCACGGTGCGGGAAACAGTGAACCTGATGGTGCGCGTGGGCGGGGAAGTCCGCTTCCTGTCCACCGTCGAGGGTTCCCGGCCGGTGCGCGTCGGCGACCGCCAGGGGACGGTGCTGCCGGCACACCGGGCCTCGGCCGGAAAGGCCATGCTGGCCCGGCTCGACCCGCACGAGCTCGAGCAGCTCTACCGGGGGGAAACGGCCACCGCGCGCAAACTCAATGAGGCTGACTATGCCGCCTTGGTGCGCGAACTCGGATTTGTCCGGGATCGCGGGTTCGCCGCCAACTTCGAAGGAACCGAGGAAGGCGTCAGCGCGCTGGGAATGGCCATAACAAACGCAGAGGGCGAGGTGGTCTGCGGCATCAGCGTGGCCATCCCGCAATCCCGTTTCCGGGAGGTGTTCGACGCGGGCCTGCTGGGGGAGACCGCGCGCACCGCCAAGTTGCTGGAAGAGCGGCTGAGCGAGGTCTCTGGTGGCTCAGGCCTGGACCGGGGCCAGCCGCCTTCGCCCCGGTAGCCGCGGGCAACCTCGGCCCTTGGCGTGCGGGCCTCTGGTCTTGATCGGGCGCAGGGACGAGAATGAGCCTGGGGGGGGAGCCCCGAATCGGGAACCCCGGGAAGGGAAGCTGCATGGAGAACGTCATCGAGGTGCAGGGCCTTGCCAAGCGCTTCGCCCACCGCGAGGCGGTGCGCGGCATTGACTTCGAGATCCCCCGCGGCAGCGTCTTCGGGGTGATCGGACCCAACGGTGCCGGCAAGACGACCGCCATGCGCTGCCTGCTGGACATCATCAGGCCCACGGCCGGGAAGGTGCGGGTGCTCGGCACCGATCCGCGCCGGGCGGGTCCCGAGATCCGCCGCCGCATCGGGTACCTGCCGGGCGAACTCGCCCTGGAGCGGAGGATCACCGGACGGAGGATGATGGACCACTTTGCCGCCATCAGCGGACCGGTGGCCCCCGGCCGGGTCGAGGAACTCGCCTCACGGCTGGGACTCGAGCTGGACCGGCAGTCGCGCAAGCTCTCCAAGGGCAACAAGCAGAAGCTCGGACTGGTCCAGGCGTTCATGCACGATCCGGAGCTGCTCATCCTCGACGAACCCACGTCCGGCCTGGACCCGCTGATGCAGCGGGAGTTCCTCGGGATGGTGGAGGACGCCCGCGGGCGCGGGCAGACGCTATTCCTCTCCTCCCACCTGATCGGGGAGATCGAACAGGCGGCGGACCGCGTGGCGATCCTGCGCGACGGATTGATCGTGCGCACCGCCACCGTCGAGGAGCTGCGGGCAGGTGCCCGTCGCCGGCTGCGCATCGTGGCCGCCACGGACCCGGAGGCGCTGGCCGCGGCACTGGAACCGCTCCCCGGCCTTCAGCTGCTGGACACCGAACGGCTCGGCGAAGGGGTCGGCGCACTCGAGGCGCGTTTCTCCGGCGAGGTCGGCGCGCTCTTGCACACCCTGGCCGGGATCGAGGTGCTCGACCTGGTACTTGAGGAACCGGACCTGGAGGAAGCGGTGCTCGAGCTCTACGGCTCACCTCCCGGCAACGGACGCCATCGCGCGGGGGAGCCGCGGCCATGACGCCCGCCGCCCGCCGCCCCTTCCTGCCGCTGATGAGCAAGGCGCTGCTGGACACCTGGCGTTCCACGCTCGTCTGGGCCCTGGTGCTCCTGTCCGTGCTGGCGCTCTACCTTCCGCTGTACCCGTCCATGGCCGGCCCGGACATGGCGAAACTGCTCGCCTCCCTGCCCGAGGAGCTGATCCGGGCGCTGAACTACGACCAGATCGCGACGGGCGCGGGCTACGCCCAGGCGACCTTCTTCGGCCTGCTGGGATTCATGCTCTCCTCGGCCGTGGCCATCGGCACCGGTGCGGCGGCCATCGGCGAGGACGAGGATGCTGGCCTGCTCGAACTCACGCTCGCCCACGGGGTGACGCGCACCCAGGTGGTCCTGGAACGGTCCCTGGCGCTGCTGCTGCGCATGGCCTTCCTGATGGTGGTGATCTACGCGGGGGTGCTGGCGCTGAACGGGCCCTCGGAGCTGGGACTTGATCCCGGGACGCTCTTCCAGGCAGTGGCGCAGTTCCTGCTGCTGGTCCTGCTCGGCGGCACCGCGGCGCTGCTGGGCGGGGCCGCGGGCGGGCACCGGACGCACGGAACCGCGGCCGGCGCCCTGGTGGCCGTCGGGGGCTACGTGCTCAACGCGCTGGGCAACCAGGGCGAGGACCTGCAATGGATGCACGCCTTCTCCCCGTACCACTGGGCACTCGGCGGGCAGCCCGTGGCCAACGGCGTGGACTGGAGCGCGTTTTGGGGACTGGCGGGCCTGAACGTGCTTTTCGTTGCGCTCGCCGTCTTCGCGCTGCGCCGCCGCGATGTCGGGGGAGCCTAACTGCGAGATCCGAACTCGCGATTGACACAACGTGCGCCCGGGTTGAAGTCGACGCGGCCACCAAGGCCATCGGGAAGGAAATGATCGGCGGGCCCCAGCTGCGCGAGACCGCCCCGAAACGGCCACGAGGTGGCTCCCGGTACAACCCGGGGGCCACCTCGTGGGATATGGGTAGAGAGGCCGGGGCCTAGAGCCCCTTGACGATGATGACGTCAAGCTGGCGCGGTCCGTGCACGCCCTCGACGCGCTCGAGCTCGATGTCGCTGGTCGCGCTGGGTCCGGAGATCCAGGTCAGCGGGCGGGTGATGTCCATGCGCGGCAGCGCCTCGGGCAACAGGCGCACGATGCTGGAGACCGGGACCACGCACACGTGGTGGTCTGGCACCAGGCTGATCGCCCGGCGACCTTGGTCCGGCGTGCCGTCAAGCACGATGGTGCCGGACTCGGCAATGGATACCGCCGAGGAGGTCAGCACCGCACTGGTGCCATCCAGCTCGGTCACGCTCAGCACGGCGCCGGGGGCATCGATGCGGCGGCGCGTATCGCCGGCCGGCGCGGCATCGGCCAACCAGGTCTCGTCGATGCCGTGCGGCACCACAAAGCTGGAGGCGTCCTTGAGACGCTCGGCAACCGTTGCCGAAAGTTCCCCGGAATCCACGACATTTACGTGTGCCTTGTAGTCCTCGAGCCGATCGACCAGCAGCTCGATGAGCTCGGCCTCGGGCATGTCCGAGGACATCCGGTATTCGCGGGGGATCGGTCCCGGTTCCGGGGCATCGCGCAGGGCCGAGGTGATGCGGGAGAGGATTTCTTTCTTGGCGCTCATTTGGTCAGCTTCTCCTGCTCGTTGATGGGTGCGATCGGCTTGTGTTCCTTCTTCCACCAGTCACGGAAGGATTGGGCCGGGGGAGCGGGGATGTCGCGGGACTGGGTCCAGCCGGCGGCGATGCCCGGAAGACGCTTGATCTTCTTGTCGCGCCCGGCCGCGAGCTTGCCCAGCGTCAGACCCTTTTCCAACAACCCCAGGTGCTTGCCGGAGGAGAACGCCCACTGGGCGCCCTTCATCATCAAATCCATCTGGCTGGGCAACTTCTTTTCGGCACGCCTGGAGTCGACGTCTTCCCCGCGCAGGTGCACCAGGATCTCGGGGATGTTGATCTTCACCGGGCAGGCGTCGTAGCAGGCGCCGCACAGGGACGAAGCGTAGGGCAGCGAACTGTTTTCCTCGGACTTGATGCCGGTGAGCAACGGGGTCAGGATTGCGCCGATCGGGCCCGGGTAGGTCGACCCGTAGGCGTGGCCGCCGGTGCGCTCGTAGACAGGACACACGTTCATGCAGGCCGAGCAGCGGATGCAGTTCAATGCGGTGCGGCCGTACTTGTCCGCCAGGGCCGCGGTGCGCCCGTTGTCCAGCATCACCAGGTGCACGTTCTGCGGCCCGTCACCCTCGCTGACGCCCGTCCACAGCGAGGTGTAGGGGTTCATGCGCTCGCCGGTGGAGGAACGCGGCAGCAGCTGCATGAAGACCTCGAGGTCCTCCTTGGACGGCAGCAGCTTCTCGATGCCCATGACGGTGATCAGGGTTTCGGGCAGCGTCAGGCACATGCGTCCGTTGCCCTCGGATTCGACCACCGCGAGGGTGCCGGAGTCAGCCAGCGCGAAGTTGGCGCCGGAGATGGCGACCTTGGCGGAGAGGAATTTGCGGCGCAGGTGTTCGCGCGCTGCCATGGCCAGCAGGCGCGGTTCGTCGGTGAGGTTTGGGTCCACGTTCGGCATCTCTTTCAGGAAGATGTCGCGCACCTCGGTGCGGTTCTTGTGAATGGCCGGGACCAGGATGTGGCTGGGCTTGTCGTGGCCCAGCTGGACAATCAGTTCGGCGAGGTCGGTCTCGAAGGCGGAGATGCCCTGCTCCTCGAGGTACTCGTTGAGCCCGATTTCCTGGGTGGCCATGGATTTGACCTTGACGACCTCGGTGGTGTCCTGCTCGCGGATCAGGTCCGCGACGATTTGGTTGGCCTCGTGGGCGTCGCGGGCCCAGTGAATGATGCCGCCGCGGGCGGTGAAGTTCGTTTCGAACTCCTCCAGCAGCGCCGGCAGATTCGCCATGACCTGGTTCTTGGTGGCCGAGCCCGCATCACGCAGTTCCTCCCAGTCGGGTAGCTCGGCGACGACCTTCAGGCGCTTGTCGCGGATGGTGTGGGTGGCATGGCGCAGGTTGGCGCGCATCTGGGTGTTGCCCAGTTCGCGGTGAGCGGCTGCCGGGAAGGGTTCCTCGAGGTGGAGGTTACCGTCGCCGAAGACCGGAAGGGTCGGCATGCCCATGAAGACGTTGCTCATCGCACGCCCGCCTTTCCTACGAGGATCTCACCGGTCACCGAGACCGGCTCGTCAATGGTGCTGGCCAGGATCTCGGCAAAGTGCAGCGTGGTGGTATCCGAATTGGTGCGCGAGAGCCCGCCGCCGATGTGCATGAGACAGGACGCGTCTCCGCCGGAGCACAGCGAGGCGCCGGTGGACTTGATGTTCTTGGCCTTGTCCTCGAGCATCGCCGAGGAGACGTCGGCATTTTTCATGGAGAAGGTACCGCCGAAGCCGCAGCATTGGTCCGCCTCGGGCAGGTCCGCGAACTCGATGCCGGCCACGGACTGGAGCAGGTCACGCTGGCGGTCGCCCAGTTTCAACGACCGCATGCCGTGGCAGGAAGGGTGGTAGGTGATCTTGTGGGGGAAATGCGAACCGAGCTGTTCAGCTGCATCGGTGATGCCCAGGACATCGACCAGCAGCTGCGAAAGTTCGTAGGTCGTCGCGCCCACTGCCTCGGCCCGCGCCTTGAGCGCGGAGTCCCCGCAGCGTTCGGCCAGGACCGGGTGCTGGTGCTTGACGGAGGCGACGCAGGATCCCGAGGGCGCAACGGCGACGTCGTAGCTCTCGGCTTCGAATGCCCTGACATGGTTGGCGACCACGGGAAGTGCTTCGTCCATGTAGCCGGAGTTGATGTGCATCTGGCCGCAGCAGGCCTGGCCGGAGGGGAAGACGACCTCGTGGCCCAGGCGTTCGAGAATCTTGACCGTGGCCCGCGCGGTTTGCGGATACATGGCGTCAACGATGCAGGTGGCGAAAAGTGCGATTTTCATTCAGTGATCCTTCCGGCGCATTCAGCCGAGGAATTGATGTGGTCTGACCATACTAGGACGTGATCGGGCCCACGTCCACCCGGCGGTCCCGAAGGAAAAAATTTGTGACCCCACTCACCAAGGTGCCCGATTTTGGGTTATGCTCATGTGGTCGGACCATAGTGGTCCGACCACGGATGTCTACCGGCGTCCGCCAAGACCCCCCCTTATCCGCGATCCACTCCCAACGCGAAGGACGCCCAGTGGACACCTTTACTCCCACCACAGATCCGCTGGCCGGAAGCATTGCGCTTTCCGCCATCATTTCCCTCCTGCCGCTACTGACCTTCTTTGTCATGCTGGCCGTCGTCAAGGCCAAGGCCTACGTCTCCGGGCTTACCTCATTGCTGGTTGCCATTTTGGTCGCAATCTTTGTCTTCAAGATGCCTCTGGGCATGGCTTTGATGTCCGGCGTACTGGGCGCGGTCTTCGGGGCCTTCCCAGTGGTCTGGATCGTCATCATGGCGATCTGGCTTTATCAGGTCACCGTTGTTTCGGGCCGGTTTGAGGATTTGCGCCGCGTCTTTGACGTGATCGGCGGCGGCGACATCCGCATCCAGTCCATCCTGATTGCCTTCTGCTTCGGCGGCTTGCTTGAAGCGCTTGCCGGCTTCGGCGCACCGGTGGCAATCACCGCGACGATGCTGCTGGCCCTTGGCATGCCTCCGCTGCGTGCAGCCGCCGCGGTGCTGGTAGCCAACACCGCCCCGGTGGCCTTCGGGGCCGTGGCCATCCCCATCACCACCGCGGCCGGTCTGACCGGGCTCGACGCCAACCACATTGGCGCAGTCGTCGGGCACCAGGCACCGCTGCTGGCCATCTTCGTGCCGACGCTGCTGCTGTTCATCATTGACGGCCGGCGCGGCGTCAAGGAAGTCTGGCCCGCGGCCCTGGTCATCGGCTGCTCCTTCGCCGTGGCCCAATTCCTCTGCGCCACGTACTTCTCTTACGAACTCACCGACATCGTGGCCTCGCTCGCCGGCCTGGGTGCCGCCGTGATCTTCCTGCGCTTCTGGACCCCGAAGGGCCGCGACGAGGCTCGTGCCCGCGTCCTTGTGGGCGAAGCCGCCGAGGGAGTGCAGCACGCAGGCAAGGTCGGCAACGCCCACACCGGATCCGGCACCGTCTACCGCGGTCACGAGCGGAAGCTGGAATTCGGGCCAACCTTCCTTGCGCTCTTCCCCTACTTGTTGGTCATCGTGATTTTCGGCATTGCCAAGCTCTGGAAGTTGGGCGTGAATGTACCCGGCGCCTTGGCCGCCACCGACGTGAAAATCAAGTGGCCGCTGCTTTACGGCAACGTACTTGACGGCGAGGGCAACCCCGTTTCATCGACGATCTACAACTTCCAGTGGCTCTCGAACCCCGGGACCCTGTTGCTTTTCACCGGCCTGATTGTCGCCATTGTCTACTCGCTCAACGATGCCGGGGGCAAATACAAGATCAAGGTCTCGGATGCGGTCCTGGAAATCGGGCGCACCATCTACAACATGCGCTGGGCCGCCACCACCATCCTTTCCGTGCTGGCCCTGGCCTACGTGATGAACCTGTCGGGGCAGACCATTACCATCGGCACCTGGCTCGCGGGAACCGGCGCCTTCTTCGCGTTCCTGTCCCCGATCCTGGGTTGGATCGGCACGGCTGTCACCGGTTCCGACACCTCGGCCAACGCCCTGTTCGCGAAGCTGCAGCAGACCGCCGGCATCAACGCCGGAATCGACCCGAACCTGCTGGTCGCCGCCAACACCTCCGGCGGTGTGGTCGGCAAGCTGATTTCCCCGCAGAACCTGGCCATCGCCGCCACCGCGGTGGGCATGGAAGGCAAGGAATCGGTCATCCTGAAGAAGGTTGCCGGCTGGTCCGTGGGCATGCTTCTGGTGCTGTGCGTGCTGGTGTACCTGCAGTCCACGCCGATCCTGGGCTGGATGTTGCCGACCCCGTAACGCGGGCCCTGCAACATCGACCGCGACGGTCGGCAAGCGGCCCTGTGCGTTGGCGAAGAATATCGCCGAAACACGGGGCCGTGGCCGGCTCCGCGACCCATTAGGCTTGAGTGATTCGTTGATTGGTCAAGGGGCCAAACATAAGCAATGACCATGGGGACAAGAAGCAGTGAAAAGCACAGCCAGGAATTCGCCGCAGCCGGCCCGGGCCTACGAGACGGTCCTGACCACCATCGAGGCCGACCTTCGCTCGGGAAAGCTCAAGATCGGCGACCAGTTGCCCGGCGAGCGATCCTTGGCCGAGACCCACGGGATCTCCCGGGCATCGGTCAGGGACGCCATCCGCATCCTCGATGCCATGGGCATGGTGCGCACCTCCACCGGCTCCGGGCCCAACTCTGGCGCCGTCGTCATTTCCGATCCCGCGGTGGGACTGTCGGCGACGCTGCGGCTCCATGTTGCCTCGCGCCAGCTTTCCGTTGCCGACATCGTCGAATCCCGTATCCTGCTGGAAACCTGGGCGGCCGAGTCCGCCGACCTGGACAGCGACCCTGAGCGCAGCGCCGAGGTGTTGCGGCGAACCGCCGAGCTGCTTGAGGCCATGGACGTGCCGGGCCTTGACCGCGAGGAATTCCACGACCTCGACTCCCAATTCCATGTGCTGCTCTCATCGCTTGCCGGCAACGCCGTCATCGAGGCGATGATGGAATCGCTGCGCCTGTCGATCAGCGACTACGTCAGTGAATCTGTGGCCAGTGACGCTGCCTGGCAGAAGATCGCCAAGGTCCTTCGGGCCCAACACCACGGCATCCACCAGGCAGTTGCGGACGGTGACGGCCCGCTGGCCGCCAGACTCCTGCGCGAGCACATCGAGTGGTTCTACACGGAATCCAGGCAGCTCTGAGCGGCGCCGGGGCCGTTTAGAGTTTGATGACCATCTTGCCGGTGTTGGCGCCGCGCATGAGGTCCAGGAACCCCTCCACCGCGTTGTCCAGGCCCTCGACGACGGTCTCGTCGAAGACGATCTTCCCCTGCGCAATCCATTCGGACATGTCGGCCATGAACGCCGGGTAGTGTTCGGCATAGTTCCCCACGGTGAACCCCTTGAGGGTTAGTCCCCGGGTAACCATGTTGCTCATGTTTCGCGGACCCACGGGGGCCTCTGTCGAGTTGTAGACGGAGATGGCTCCGCACAAGGCGCCCCGGCCGCCCGGGTTGAATGCATCCAGTGCAGCCTCCAGGTGTTCACCACCCACGTTGTCGAAATACACGTCTATGCCTTCGGGCGCCGCTTCGTGCAACTGCCCACGCACGGGTCCGTCCTTGTAGTTGAAGGCGGCGTCGTAGCCGTACTTCTCGGTCAGCAGGTCGACCTTGGCCGCGCTGCCGGCGGAGCCGATGACACGATTGGCGCCCTTGAGGCGAGCGATCTGGCCTGCCGCGCTGCCGACGGCCCCGGCCGCACCGGAAATGAAGACGGTGTCGCCGTCCTTGAGGCCGGCAATTTCGGTCAACCCGACATAGGCGGTAAAGGCCGTCATGCCCAGAATGCCGAGGTAGGCCGACAATGGCAGGCCGGGAAGGTCCTGGATTACGCGGAAGTTACCTGCCGCGGCCTGGGAGAGGTCCCTCCATCCCAGTTGGTGAAGCACCGGATCGCCGACATTGAATCCCTCGGCGCGCGATTCGACCACGCGGCCGACCGCTCCACCCGTCATGACCTCGTTGAGGGCGTACGGCGCCGCGTAGGACTTGGCGTCGTTCATGCGCCCGCGCATGTAGGGGTCGACGGAAAGGAATTCATTGGCCACCCGAATCTCACCCTCGGCGAGTTCAGGTAGTTCAACGGTGACCGTGGAGAAGTTCGCGTCAGTCGGCCATCCGGCGGGGCGGTTGGCCAGGTGAATCTGGGTGCTGATGGAAGAGGACATGAAGTCGATGCTCCGTTTCAGGTAGTGGAGTGGGAGGGGAATCAGTGGGTAAAAGCAAACAAGCCAAAGATGATGGCCAGGGCGGGCGCGGTGAGCTGGAACATCGCCGCGCGGGCAAGCTTGGGCGAGGAAAAGAGCAGGACCAGGCCGGCTGCGGCCATCGAGCCGGTTCCGGCAAAGATCAGTGTCGCCCCAACGGTGGAGGACGAAGCCAGCGCAAAGGCCATGCCGAGGACCGTTATGACGGCAAGGATCAGGTTGTAGAACCCTTGGTTGAACGCCAGCGGCTTCGTCGCGCTTGCCTCGGCATCTGTTTGGATGCCGAAGGCCTTGCGGGTGGATGGGCGGTCCCAACGCAGGGACTCGAGTACAAAGATGTACACATGGATAGCCGCGGCAATGCCGGCGAAAAGCAAGGTGAACAGCAGCATCTGGTGCCCCTCTAGGTCAGTGAGCGATTGTGTAACGATCGTTCCAATATATACTGGAATGAACGTTACACAAAGCAAGGGGATTCAGGTCTCATGGCCAGAACGCAGGAATTCGACACCAGCAAGGCGCTCAGCGATGCCCGCCGCCTCTTTTGGGACAAGGGATTCGAAGCCACATCGATCGCGGACCTTGAATCCGCCACGGGCCTGGGCCGTTCGAGCATCTACCACGGCTTCGGCTCAAAGCGGGGACTGTTTGATGCGGTGATCCAGGACTACATGGATACGATCCTGCGACCTCGCCTGAATCTGTTGCGCAGCCCCACGGACCCTGCCGAGGGTATTTCGACCTACTTGAAGTCGTTGTCCGACGCCTTGGTGAAGACCGCGGGCGAGACCACGAATCGTGGTTGTCTGCTGTTGAACACCGCGGCGGGCATCGCGGGAAACGACGAGGCGCTAAGGATACTGATCGATGGATATCAGATCGAGTTGCGAGATGGCGTTGCCGGCGCCCTGCGCGCAGCGGACCCTACGCAAACCGAATCGCTGGTTCTTGCCCGTGCCCGAATTGTCGCCGGGCTGACCATGAGCGCGCTGCTCATGGCGCGGCTGAACCTGGCCGAGGCGCTGGCCACCCTTGACGCGGCCGGAGAGCAGGCGCGACTGTGGCTCTCTGCCGACCCGCATACTCGTTAGGCCCGGTTCGCGGATTCGGGTCCGCAGGGACTGCCCCTGAATATGGAACCGCAGACGTTCGGGTGCCTTGCCAGGGACTCGGCCATGCCCGCATTTTCTGGAATCGGCACCCCGGTGTGAGCAACCTTGCCACCGACCCGCAGTCACCTGAAAGGTCATGCCCAGTACTCTGTGAGCATGCCCAAGAAGGATAATCCAGCAGCTGACGACCACGGATCGCGATCGATGCCACGGTCGACGTCCCGTGGATTCATGGTGCTGTCGTTGCTTGCCGTGATCCTGGTGGGGCTTAACCTCCGGGCGGGAATCACCAGCGCCTCCCCGCTCTTTCTCGACCTGCAGGAATTCCTGGGTTACGGTCCGTTTGTGGCGGCACTGTTGCCGTCAATCCCCACCCTGGTATTTGCCGTGGCCGGTATGGCAACGGTGAGGCTGACCCGGAAACTCGGTCTGTCCGGAACGATCCTGCTGGCCCTCTGCGTTCTTGGCGCGGGGCTGGGGTTCAGGGCATTGCCGACCACCTGGGCCCTGCTGGCCGGAACGGTGGCAGCCATGTGTGGCATCGCGCTGTGCAATGTGGCAATGCCGTCCTTTATCCGCGAGAACTTTGCGGACAGGACCTCGATGATGACCGGGATGTACACGATCACCATGTCGGTAGGTGCCACGGCGGCCTCGGCATTGAGCGTCCCCCTGGCGTTGGCGTCCGGATCGCCCACCCTCGGCCTGGCCACCTGGGGCTTCCTTGCGCTTGCAGCGGTGCTTGCGTTCCTGCCCTTCATGGCCATGGCCCGCTCCGAGCGTGCGGCAACTCCGTCGCCGTCGGACGTCAGCCCGCTCTCGCTTATCCGCACCCGGCGTGGTGTGGTCATCACCGGGCTCTTCACTGTCCAGGCGCTGATGGCCTACGCCATGATGAGCTGGCTGCCCAGCATCCTGATCTCCCGGTCCATGTCACCGGCGGACGCCGGCATCATCCTCGGAATGCTGCAGGCGGTCACGATCCCTGCAACCATGCTTTCCCTCTGGCTCGTCAACAAGTACGGCATGCTTCGCGGGGCCTTCATCATGTGTTCGGTCATGGTTGCCGCCGGTCTGGCAGGCATGGTGTGGCTGCCGCTGTCTTTGGCCTGGCTGTGCGCCGTGGCCATGGGCGTCGGGTTCTCGGTGTTCCCGCTGGTGCTGCTGGTGATCTCGTACAGCGGGGACAGCTCCGAGGAAACCACCGCCATGAGCACCCTGGCCCAGTCCGTCGGGTACTTGGTGGCCACCAGCGGGCCGTTTGGCATGGGGCTGTTGTACTCGCTCAGCGGAGACTGGAACCTGCCATTGCTGCTGCTGATCCTTGTTGCCGGCATCCAGCTGTGGCTCGGTGTCGTGGCCAGCGGCTACCGCCGGGGAACCCCGCAGCGCGTGCAGTAGGTTCCCCCGGCGGTAGCTGGTCGGACTAGGACTTGGAGGCGAGCTCGACTTCGACGTCCTGGGGCGCAGCCAGGTCCATCTCAAGCAACGGCACGACCTTTGACTTGGTGACGAACCGGTGGACAAGCCACAAGCCGAGGAAGATCGGCAGCCCGATGTAGGAGGAGAGCACCTCCATCCCGCGCCCGGCAACGACCGCCTCGTAGTTCTGCCCGGCTATCACCAGGATCAGCACGGCGAACGCCAGCAGCGGACCGATCGGGAAGAACGACGCCCGGTAGGGCAAGTCGCTGACCTTGTTGCCCTGGGCCAGGAACCCGCGACGGAAGCGGTAGTGCGAGATCGCGATGCCCGCCCAGACGATGAACCCACACAGGCCCGAGACGTTGAGCAACCAGGCATAGGCGGCACCCTGGCCGACGATCGCGGAGAGGAATCCGAAGAGTCCGACCGCGGCGGTGGCCAGGAGTGCCGGGATGGGAACGCCGCGCGAGTTGGTCCGCCCAAAGATCTTGGGGGCCTTGCCGTCGTGGGCCATGGAGTACAGCATGCGGGTCGAGGCATAGAGCCCCGAGTTGCCCGCGGAAAGAATGGCGGTGAGGATGACCGCGTTCATGAGCGACGCGGCGAAGGCAATGCCCGCACGCTCAAAGACCAGGGTGAACGGGGAGGATGCCACGTCGGCTTCGCCGGATGCCAACAGGCTCGGATCGGCAAAGGGGATCAGGCAGCCGATGATGAAAATGGCGCCAATGTAGAAAATCATGATCCGCCAAAAAACGTTGCGAATTGCACGGGGCACTTCGCGCCGGGGGTTCTTTGCCTCGCCGGCAGCCACGCCAACCAGCTCGGTGCCCTGGAAGGAGAATCCGGCGATCATGAAGACGGAAATGATGGAAACCCAGCCGCCGTGGAAGACGTCCTCACGGTTTTGCCAGTTGCTGAGCCCGGGAGAGGAATCCCCGAGGATGCCGACGATCATGAGGACTCCGGCGATCAGGAATAGCACGACGGCGGAAACCTTGATCAGGGAAAGCCAGAATTCGCTTTCGCCGAAGGACTTGGCTGAGAGTGCATTGAGTCCCGTCAAGACGACGAGGAATATGCCGGCCCAGATCCAGCCGGGAACGCCGGGCAGCCAGAAGTCCATGATGATCCCGGCGGCGACCAGCTCCGCGGCCACGGTGATGGCCCAGTTGAACCAGTAGTTCCAGCCGATCGCGAACCCGAAGGAGGGGGAGACGAAGCGAGTGGCGAAGGTCTGGAAGGAACCGGCCACGGGGATCTTGGCAGCCATCTCGCCCAGGGACTGCATCAGCAGGAACACCATCAGGCCGACCAAGGCGTAGGCGGCCAATGCGCCGCCCGGGCCGGCCTGGGATATGGTGCCGCCAGAAGCCACGAAGAGCCCGGTGCCGATCGCACCGCCGATGGCGATCATCTGCAGGTGACGGCTGCTTAGCCCGCGCTTGAGTTCGTTGTCCGGCTTGTGGGGGGCGATGCCGGTCCCGACCGTTCTGGCGGTTCCGGGCTGTGCCACGGATTCGGGTTCAAGTTCTACGGAAGTTGTGCTCATGGGTGTCATGCAACACGACCCAGGGGTGTCAATGCGAGCTGGCTCACAATTGTGGTGCTGCGGTCCGTCTGGCCCCGATGCCGCGTTGGCGCTTCGCCGCCCTTGCCATCCGAGGTAAAGGTAGCCGGACATGGTGCTTCCGAGGGCGGCCGACCATAACGCAGGACATTATGTCGCGCGAATCCGGTGTCGTGAGCCGTAGACACTTGAATGAAAAACCTTATTCTTGCATGTCCCAAGACACAGCGTTTCTGATGCACGGATGCTTCCGGGTTGATGGGCTAACAGGATCAAGACCCTGCCGCAGTCTTTGATTAGGGGGCCGTCTGGACCTCTGGATGCAGGATCGAGCCGCAGTTTGATGCCTCCAGATGCCAAAACGGCACTGCCCATTATGACGTGAAATTGTCACAAAGACTGAATCCGGGCCATGGGGGATGCATCTTCAACGAGCTTGGGAAGCGACGGCCCGCGATCGGTGCGATGCGTCCCATAGGTAGCGGGTAGCGGATAGCGGGTTTGGTCTGCTACCGCGGCCCCGCGTTCCTGGGACTCGAATGAAGTCCGGATGTCAGAGCGGTAATCGCAACATGCAACAGCGACCTTCCACCTTTGAGGCGGAAGGTCGCTTGGGTGGCCCGGTCTACCGGGCGATTTGTGCCCGACCCAACGGCGCCGGATCCACCAACGGGTGGGACTGAAAATATTCGATGCCAGCCACCAAATCGATCTGGCCCGAATCGGCCACGTTGGTTCCCTCGGCGAAAGTGAAGAAGTTGTCTCCACCCGAAGCCAGGAACGAGTTGGTGACAATGCGGAAGACCGCGTCGTCGGCGACCGGTTCTCCCTGGTAACTCATCGAGGAGATGTGCGCGCCGCGCCCCGCATTCGGGTCATAGGTGTAGCTGAAGCCCTCGGAGATGCCCAGGTGCAGTTTTGGACGGCTGGAGCCCTCGGGTTGCCACTGTTCCTCGAGCACCGACTTGATTTGTACGCCGGTCAGGTCCATGGTGAACAACGTGTTGCCAAAGGGCTGGACCGAAGCCGCGTCCTTGTAGGTGACGGTGCCGTCGGTCCCAAAGAGCATATCGGCGCGCAATCCGCCGGGGTTCATGAACGCGATCTGTGCGGGGATGCCTCCGAAGTCCTTGTTGGAGGTCGCCCAGAGGTGCACGTCCGCCACCAGGTTGCCCAGCGTGGATTCGACGCCGCGGTCCGAGCCGTTGGAGCCGCCGCGGAGGATGCTGGCGCTGATGTTTCCGATCTTCTGGGCACCCACGACCTCGGCCTCTGCGCTGGCCACCTCAACGATCCTGGTGGCCTCGGGAACCGCCTCGAAGCGCGGTACGGTAGTGCCGTCCGAGGCAATGGTGGTCAGCGAGATCAGCCCGCCCTCGCTTCCGGTGACCTCTTTGTGCTCCTTGGACACGGTGAGTTTCAGGGTGTCCAGCGTGGTCCCGTATTGGTGCGCCTGCAGCACCGGGCGTTGGAAGCCAGGCGCCCAACCATCCACCGGGTAGGCGCAGGAGTACCCGACATGGGTGTGGCCGGACAAGATGGCATCGATCTCGGGGGATGCGCCGCGGAGCAGGTCGCCGTAGGAGGTGTCCTCGGTACCGATTGAGGCGCAGTTGCTGCTGGAGGAGCCCTCGTGGGTCAGCAGTACCAGTACATCGGCCTCGCCATTGGAGTCCTCGCCGTCGGTCAACTGCCCGGCGACCCGGTTGGCGGCCTCGAGCTGGTCACCGAAGTCGAGACCGAAAATGCCTGCAGGGGTCACCAGTGACGCGGTTTGGTCGGTCACGGTGCCGATCAGGCCGACGGTCACGCCGTTGAGTTTCTTCAGGGAATACTCTTTCAGCGCCGGGGTCTTGGTTCCCTTCAGGTACACGTTGGCACCCAGCGCGTAGTCTGCGCCGACCTTCGCGTCGCCGTTCCCGTAGCGCGGGATGACCCGGTCGACCAGGTCGGTGAAACCCCGGTCGAATTCATGGTTTCCGACCGCTGAGGCATCCAGTCCGGCTGCGACCAGTGCGTCGATGGTGGGGTTGTCCTGCTGCGAGAACGAGGTGAACGTGGAGGCGCCGATGTTGTCGCCGGCCGAGACAAAGAGCGTGTTGCGGTTTCTTTCCTTGTAATCCTTCACGGCACCGGCGAGCACGGCGGCCCCGGCCTCGGCGTCGTTGGCCTCGATGCGGCCGTGGAAGTCGTTGATGCCCACCAATTCGATGGTGGTTGTTGGCTTGTTGTCCTGCTTGTTGCCCTGGCCGTGTGAATTCGGGTCGGCGGGCTGGGCCGGCGCCGGGCCGGCGATGGCAGCCGAGGCCAGCAGTGTTAATGCTGCGGCAGCGGCCAATGCATTGCGCCGCAAGGGACGTTTCTCGGACACGTTGGTTCTCCCTCAAGAAGAGTGACGGGTTGAGGTGTCCACGTCCACGTGAACCGGCGGGGACACATGCGGCTGATCCTACCCACCGGTAGGGCGCAGTCCAAGGGTTGTCAACGTGGCTTGCCATGCCGCAGCGACATGTCCTCGCCGCCCCGGGCCACCTATGGCAGCATGAATCCATGACCGGTAGCGACGCGGAGAAGGCCCTTGAACTAAAACCCTTTGAGAAGCTGCACAAGGACGGCAGCCTATGGGCGCGCGGGTTCACCCTGGCGGGGGAAATCCATGGGGATTGGGAATGGTTCAGGATTGACGGCACGCTGATGCGTTCCGGGAGCCTGGATCGCGGACGCCAGGTGGGGATCTGGACCACCTACGACAAGGCCGGCATCCCCTACAAGGACACCGACTACGGCGAGTAGTTTTTGCCGAAGCGCGTAGGTCCCGGGAAACAAAAAACCGTGGGCCGGTGCCTGTCCCCTCGAACGGCACCAACCCACGGTCGGTTCATGGCGGAGCTAGCCGGCAGTGACCAGTTCCACGCTGACTGGCGTGGGGTTGCTGAAGATATCCAGCACCGGGCACCGGGCATCGACGGTTGCCTGAAGCTCCTCGTAGCGTTCGCGCGTCTCCGGGCCGTCGATCTTGACCGTCAGGCGCACCTCGCCGAAGCCCGGGCGGACGGTTTCCTCGATGCCGAAGAGACCTCGCACATCCAGGTCTGCCTCTGCATTGATTTCCAGAGAGTCGATCTTGATGCCCAGCTGGTGTGCGTAGAGGCGGTAGACCACGACTTGGCAGGAAATCAACGCGCCGAGCGCGAACTCGACCGGGCTGGCGGCCGCGTCGTCACCGGCCAGCCCCTCGGGCTCGTCGACAATGAAGCGGTGCTTGCCGACCGTGATTTCGCTGGCCACCGAACCGGTGGACACGCCGCTGGCCTTGAAGGTCAGTTCCGCGTTGGCCGGGTTGGCGGCAATGCGCTCGCCCCATGCGGTGCCGGCCGCGGTGAGCTTTTCGGCGCGAATGGAATCCAGGGTGCTGTCGATCAGGGTTTCGGACATGGGAAACGATCCTTTCGTAGCTGGCGCATGCCTTGCGCAACGCCATACTTACGCCGATCCGATTGGTCGGCGTCGAATCTTCACCTGGCGCACCCCGCTATGACGAAGGGGGTTGCGATCCAATCGGCCAGGGCCGTGAATGATTGGAACTCGTGATTCTGTTGACGAGTCTTGCCGATTCCGCGGTGGCTGCGCAAAGAGAGACCTTAACAAATCTTCACGGTGAATCGGTCGTTTCGTCGAACAAGTGCCTGTCCGGCCCAGCTAATTTCCCACTGCGGCGAATCGTTGGTCCCGTTTGAGGCTGTGCGGCGAAGAACCCGTTGTGGCCGCTTGGGACGATTCTGAAGCTTGGACGATCGGTGCGTCGCCGCACGCCAACTCGGGAAGCGGCATTGGCGAAGGACCCCGGAGCCCACAGAGCGGGGCATGCCGGCGGAGCACATGTGCCTGCCGACGCCATCGGCTCCGGCCCTGGCAAGTGAGGGACCGGAGCCGATGGTTTGTTGGTGCGGGGGATCAGCTTTCGCGTTGCGAGGCGTCGTTGGCGTTCAGCTTCGATAGCAGGTCGGCGAAGCGCTTGATTTCCTCGGGGTCCCAGGAGATGAGCCGGTTCCGGAGCAATTGGCGGGACGCTGCACTGGAAGCCAGGTATCCGACACGTGCGGTGTCGGTGATGCTGACCAGCATGGCCCGGCCATCGTTCGGATCCGGGACGCGGGTGACCAGTTCCTTGGCTTCGAGCCACTTGATCATCCGGCTCATGGTGGCCTTGTCCACCTGCAGTTCCTCGGCCAAGATGATCTGCTGCTGTGCGTGCTCGCGCGCCAGGATGGAGAGTACCTTGTAGCCCAGCGGCTGGAGTTCCGGATGGATGGCGGCGGCGCGCTTGCGAATGGCCTGGCGCGCCTTGACGACCATGATCGAGAATTCTTTTTCCACGTCCTCGATCAGTGGATCAAAGGTTCCGGAGTCGGCTGCCGGTCCCGGGTCGGGCCGGGAATCGGGGAACGGTGAAGTCATGGGATTCATTTTAGTGGCGATCCGTCGTTTCGACATCTTCGCGACGGTACGTTCGACCTTCGTACGCTGGCACCGCATCCATGGCCAGTGGCGGCAGAAACGCAGGTGTGGAAAACCACTGTTCGCCGCTGCCGCATTCCTGACTAAGGGAGGGCCGTCCCCGTCAGGAGAAGCGCTCCGCACGACCACTAAAAGAACTCGGTCCGAGGGGGTTCCCGGAACCCATCGTGACGGGCAGAATTGCTAGTTGTTGAACCCCGCCAAACGATGGAGAACACCATGGGCACGATCCTCAACCCGTACATCAGCTTCCGTGACACCGCGCGTCCCGCGCTGGAGTTCTACCAGTCGGTATTTGGCGGTGAATTGGATCTGCGTCCTTTCGCGGACTTCGATTTCGCGAAGACCGGCGATCCCGAAGACGACAACAAGGTCATGCATGGACACCTGCGGGCACCCAATGGAATGAACCTGATGGCCGCGGATACGCCCGCCTCCATGGAGTGGAAGGGCGGAACCGCCATATCCGTCACACTTAGCGGTGACGACAAGGAAGAAATGACCGGCTACTGGGAAAAGCTCAGCGACGGGGCCAAGATCGGCGAACAGCTTGCCGAGGCGCCATGGGGCGACTGGTTCGGCATGCTCACCGACAAATTCGGCGTCGATTGGATGGTCAACATCGCGGGACCGGACACCGCAGGGCAGTAACCGCAGGACCGGCCCGTGAGCGAAGACCGAAGGCGTCAAACGGCATGAAGGTGCGTGGGGATCGACCCGCTCCGGGCGGGCTCCACGCACCTTTGCACCGTTCTCCTTCTTGACCTCTTGCACCGCGGCAGAGAAGACTCGAGCGTAGTCAACACTGCATTTCCGCATATAAAGAGGATGGCCCCATGGAACACGATCTCGATCTCATTGTCATTGGTTGGGGCAAGGGCGGAAAGACGCTCGCCGGCACCGTGGCCCGTGCGGGGCACCGCGTGGCAATCATCGAGGCCTCGGCGGACATGTATGGGGGAACTTGCATCAATATCGGCTGTGTTCCCACGAAGGCCTTGATCCACGACGCGGACATCCGCACCGGGACCGGGTTGGATCCGGAATATTTCGACGCCGCGGTGCTACGCCGGGACAAGCTCACCGCCGCGATGCGGGCCAAGAATTTTTCCATGCTGGACAGCCTGGATTCGGTCGTGACCATTACGGGCAAGGCAAGCTTCATCGGCCCGCATCGGATCAGGGTCGAGGCAGGGAAAGAAACGCTCGAGCTTGGCGCCACGCGGATCATCATCAACACCGGTGCCGTGCCGGCGATCCCGGACCTCGACGGGGTGCGCATTGGCGGGCGCATCCACGACTCCACCACACTTCAGCACGCGCAGCTTCCCAAGTCGCTTGTGGTGGTCGGCGGCGGATACGTCGGGACCGAATTCGCCTCCATGTTCGCGCACTTTGGTTCAAAAGTCACCGTGCTGGACCGCGGGCCACGGGCACTGAAAAAGGAAGACGAAGACGTGGCCGCCGAGGTCTTCGGTTCCCTGTCCGACGTGGGAGTCGATATCCGGGTGGGCGCCAGCGTGCAGCACATCAGCCAGGACGCCGACTCCGCTCTGGTGCACTACGAAAAAGACGGCACCATGCATGAAATCCAGGCCGAGGCCGTGCTCATCGCCCTCGGGCGCACCCCGGCCACCGATGGGCTGAACCTGGAAGCCGCGGGCATCGAGCTCACCGAATCCGGGGCCATCAAGGTGGACGAACGCCTTTCCACCACTGCCGAGGGCGTGTACGCGCTGGGGGACGTAAACGGCGGGCCGCAATTCACCTATGTCTCCCTGGACGACAACCGCGTCGTTGCCGATGCCATCCTGGGATCCGGCAAGCGTTCGACCGCGGACCGCGTCGCGGTTCCCTACACCATCTTCACCACCCCGCCGCTGGCTCGCGTCGGGCTCAGCGAGGAACAGGCACGCTCCCGGGGGCTGGCCATCAAGATCGCAGTCAAAAACGTCGCCGAGATTGCCGCGATGCCGCGACCCAAGATCGTGGGGGACCCCCGCGGCATCATCAAGTTCGTGGTTGATGCCGACTCCGACCGCATCCTCGGCGCCGCCCTGATGCACGTGGATTCCCAGGAAGTCATCAACCTGGTCGCCTTGGCCATGCGCCAGGGCGTCACCTCGGCCACGCTGCGCGACTCGATCTTCACCCACCCTTCCTCCACCGAGGCGTTGAATGAGGTGCTCGGGTCTTTCAACCGTTGATTACCCTGCGGTAACGCGGGGACCCGGATGGTGTGGGCGGCGGTTGCAGACCATAAGATGAGAGTGTGCAAGACCTGCTGAGGAGCCTGGGACCCGCACTCGACCTCATAGGGTGGGTGGCGCTCATTGCCGCGGCCGGATTCTATGCCTTTGCCCTGGCCGAACGCCGCCGGGATGCGGGATGGAAAACCGCCGACTACAGGATCGCCGTGCTCGAGGGGCAGGAATGCCTGGTCTTCCACACCGCCGACGGAACCATCCGCAGCGAACTCCTGGTGCTCGAACGTCCACACCCTCCCGAGGGTGAGGCACTGGTCTACTACCGGGAAGACAAGACCGGATCCTGGCAACTGGAAAAGCCCCGTTCACAGGTGCGCTTCCTCTATTGGACGGCCGCGGCCTTGGCGGCCGGGTTTGTCCTCAGCAAGGTCCTGAGCATCATTGCCCACTGGAACTAGCCCAAGGATCCCATCGGCAGGGCGATGATCCGGGATTCGGCCCCCTCGTTGGTGGCCACCCACAATTCATTGCCCACCACCAGCACGTCCCGCAGGCGTCCCTCCTGCCCGGCCAGCATTTCGCGGGCGCCGGTGAGTGTGCCACCGGTCGGAGGTCCATCGCCCGGCAACGGCAATACCCAGAGCCGTTCGCCGCGCAGACACGCCACATAGGCAACGTCCTCCGCAATGGCCAGGGCGCTGGGTGAGGCGTCGGAGGTCTTCGCCCATACATGGACCGGGTCGATGAATCTCGGATCTCTTGCCACCCCGGTGACCTCTGGCCAGCCGTAGTTGCCACCGGCCCGGACCAGGTTCACTTCGTCGTCCTTCTCCGGTCCCAGTTCGCTGATCCACAGTCGATCGGCCGAGTCCCATCCGAGGCCCTGCACGTTCCGGTGCCCGATGGAATACACGGGGGAACCTGCAAAGGGGTTGTCTTCCGGGATGCCGCCGTCGGGCATGATCCGCAGGATCTTGCCATTGAGGCGTGCCGGGTCCTGCGCCGCCTGACGGTCGGTGGCGTCTCCCGTGCAGATGTAGAGCAAGCCGTCGGGGCCCAGCTTGATGCGACCGCCATTGTGGATGCTCGCCCGGGGAATGCCCGTCAGGATGTCTTGGGCAGGACCCACCCTGGCATCCTGCAGCTCGAAGCGCACCACCCGGTTGTCGTTCCCGGTGCCCATGTAGGCGTAAAGCCATTCGATCCCGCCGGTTTCGGTGAAGATCTCCAATCCCAGCAGGCCGGCCTCGCCGCTGGGAACCACCTGGGGCAGGTGGACCAATTCCGTCAGCTTGCCGTCTGGGCCAAGCGCCATGATCCTGGCGGTGTCGCGCTCGGAGACCAGGATGCTGCCGTCCTGGCGGGCAACCATCGACCAGGGTGTATCAAGGCCGGAGGCCTTGAGTTTCAGTCCCGCATCGGCCTCTGCCTCGGCGTCGGTGGAACCGGGGGTGGGAGTCGCCGTGCCGGTGGCGTTCTCCGCCAGGGAACATCCTGCCAGGGCCGAAATGCCCAGCGCGCAACCCAAGGCAAGGACGGTGCGGCGATCCACGGCGGGGACGACCGCCGGTCCGTGAGCCTTCATGGCCCGAGTCTAGTGGGAGGTGACCTGTGCACGGAAGCATTCGAGCGCGGCAACGAAAACGGCCTGTGTTCCCCGGGGACACCGCAGGACCTGCCGGTGTCCCCGGAAAATCCGGGCCGGTGGTTGGGTGGTGCGCGACTATTTCGCGGCGGTCTGCGAATCGACCCATTCCTGGTTTTCGGAGATCCACTGGTCCACGATCGGGGCGTAGTCCTGGGTGTCGGAGTCGTTGAACATGGCGTTTTCCAGCGAGAAGAGCTTCTCGTCATCGATCTTGAAATCCTTCCTCCAACCCGCCAGGGTGGGGAAGTCCTCCTTGAAAGTGAGGCTGCCGTAGGTGCTGATGTGCTCGGCGGTGCCCAACGTGCCCTTCGGGTCGTCAAGACTGTCGAAGAGGAAGAATAGCGGACCGAATCGGACCCAGGGGCTTCGGCCAGTTGGGAGCGGGGTAAATGCTAAGAGATGATGGAAGGACACGATTTTCGTATTCCCACCCTCCCTCGCGGTTCTTGCGGCGGTGGCGGGAGATCCAAGGAGGCACCTTCATGAGCGAAGCCATCAACATCGGTTCCATCGACAGCATCGACGAAGGCGAAGCGATCGTCATTCCGTCCGAGGACAACGGGACCAAGGAAGACATTGCCGTGTTCCATGCCGAGGACGGCAACTTCTACGCCATCAATGACGAATGCACGCACGAGACCGCCTCGCTGGCCGATGGCTGGATCGAAGGCACCGAGGTGGAGTGCCCGGTTCACGCGGCCAAGTTCTGCCTCAAGTCCGGAGAGGCACTCTGCCTGCCGGCCACCGTGGGGGCCCGCACCCACAAGATCGAGGTCAAGGACGGCGAGCTGTTGCTCTACCCTGAAACCCCGGCAGTCTGACCCACGCCCCGGATGAGAAAAGGCGGCGG
>NZ_JBIXLM010000038.1:0-42038 GCF_045798545.1 Paeniglutamicibacter sp. ORCA_105
CCCCCCCCCCCCCCCCCCCCCCCGGCCCCCCCCCCCCCCCCCCCCCCCCCCCCCCCCCCCCCCCGCTTCTATTCCCCGATTGGGGAAGGACCAGCTAGACCGCTGCAGGCTCGGTCACGGCGATGGCCGGAACCGCCAACGGGTGCGTGCCGGCCATGGTTTCAAGGACGCGGACCACTTGGCAGGAGTAACCGAACTCGTTGTCGTACCAGACGTAGACAACGGCGTTCTTGCCGGTGGCGATGGTTGCCAGGCCGTCGACGATGCCGGCGCGGCGCGAGCCGACGAAGTCGGAGGAGACGACCTCGGGTGAATCGATGAAGTCGATCTGCTTGTGCAGCTCGGCTCCCAGGGATGCCTCGCGCAGGTAGGTGTTGAGCTCTTCCTTGGTCGTCTCCGTCTCAAGGTTGAGGTTCAGGATCGCCATCGAGACATCGGGGGTGGGAACGCGGATGGCGTTGCCAGTCAGCTTGCCCTCGAGCTCCGGAAGGGCCTTGGCCACGGCCTTGGCTGCACCGGTCTCGGTGATGACCATGTTCAGCGCCGCCGAACGGCCGCGACGCTCGCCCTTGTGGAAGTTGTCAATGAGGTTCTGGTCGTTGGTGAACGAGTGGACCGTCTCGACGTGGCCGTGGATGACGCCGAAGCGGTCGTTCAGGGCCTTGAGCACCGGGGTGATCGCATTGGTGGTGCACGATGCGGCGGTGACGATCTTGTCCTCGGCGGTGATGTCCTTGTGGTTGATGCCGT
Organism: Paeniglutamicibacter sp. ORCA_105; assembly: GCF_045798545.1. Lineage (NCBI taxonomy): Bacteria > Bacillati > Actinomycetota > Actinomycetes > Micrococcales > Micrococcaceae > Paeniglutamicibacter > Paeniglutamicibacter sp. ORCA_105. The sequence goes on from NZ_JBIXLM010000038.1 coordinate 751, forward strand.
GGACGATGTTCTTCAGGTTGCCCTTGCCCGGTGCGGTCAGCAGTACGCGGGAAACGCCCTTGGCCTGCAGGTGCTGGGAGAGGCCTGCCTCGTCGCGCCAGCGACCGGTGTTGTCCACCACGATGGCGTTGTCGATGCCGAATTCGGTGTAGTCGACGGTGGTCGGGTCATTCGAGTAGATGACCTGGATCAGGGTTCCGTTGGCGAGGATGGTGTTGTTCTCCTCATCCACGGTGATCGAGCCGTCGAACGGACCGTGGACGGAGTCGCGGCGCAGCAGCGAGGCGCGCTTGACGATGTCGTCGTCCGAGCCCTTGCGGACAACGATGGCGCGCAGGCGCAACCCGTAGCCGCCGCGTTCGATGAGGATGCGGGCCAGCAGACGGCCGATGCGGCCAAAACCGTAGAGGACCACATCGGTGGGCTCGGCGTCGGTGGCGCCGGACTTGCCGACCTTCTCGCCCAGTTCCTCGGTGAGGAAAGCGGTGAGATCGGTGGAGCCGGATTCGGTGAACTTCTTGTTCAGGCGTCCCAGATCGATGGCGACGGCCCCGAGGTCCAGCGTTTCGATGGCCTGCAGCAGCGGCATGGTCTGCTCAAGGGGCAGCTCCTCGCCTTCGATGCGGCGGACCACGCGGTGTGCCTTGAGGATGTTGATGGCCGACTGGTTGATCAGCTTGCGGCCATAAATGGAGGTCACCACGTTGTTGTTGCGGTACAGGCGCCCGATCAACGGGATCATGGCCTCGGCGAGCTCTTCGCGCCCGCTCCATTCCTGTAGGGCTTCGACAGACTGCTGGGTCACTGAAAATCCTTCCAAATCAGCCGGCTGGCGATCCTCAAGCCGGTTGTTACCGTAAAAGCACCTTTGCAGAAACGGTTGTTCAGGGGGTAGCAGGATCATTCCCCCGTGGAGCACTAGGGCCCGAAACCATTCTAGTATGCCTGCGCGGAGATCCACGGTGCGGGTCGGTGAGGTCTCTCACACCTGCTGGCTCTTCGGGGTCTCGGACGCCGGGGGGCGTCCTGGGCTCCGGTACGGAGTCGCCTTCGTGGCCCATGGATCAACGCCGTGCTCGAGCCAACCCAAGGTCTGCTGCCAGAACGTGGACTTGTGCATGTCGTGAAAAAGCCCGAAGTGCCCGATGCCCTTCTGGCCGTAGGCTCCCGGTTCCAGGAAACGTGTGGTGGACGGCGCGTGCGGTGTGTAGGCCAGGGTGCGGGCGATCGCCGGCGCGGAGGCGTACGGGTCGTCGGTGGTGGCGACCGCGAGGATGGGTGCCTGTAATCCACGTTGGGAGGCGCGGAGTCTATTGCGCAAGGCGGGCGGTGCATTCAACGTGAAGTCCTTGCGGCCGCGTGCCCAGTCCAGTGCGACTCCCCGGGGCAGGTCCTCGAGCCATCCGCTGCGCTTGCCCGGGAAGAATCCGCTGGCCAATGTCAACATCGGCATGACCAGGTGCCATCGGGCGATGAATCGTGCGCGGTGGCCCGTCGCGTAGTCACGCCAGTGTGCATGCTGCGCACCGACGGTCAGGATGCGGGTGAGGTGGCGGGATTCGGGCGCAAGCCCGACGCCGAACCCGCCAAAGCTGTGGCCCACGAAGTGCAGGGGCAGATGCACGTGCTGGTTCCGGGCCCAGCCGAGGACCGCATCGATGTCATAAAGGCCCCAGTCATGCCATCGCGCCCGGAATCCGCGCAGCGACCCGGGTGCGGAGGCGCCGATCCCGCGGTAGTCGAAGGTGATGGCGCTGAAGCCGTGCTCCGCCAGAAAGGCGGCGTAGCGGCGGTAGTATCGCGCCGTCACGCCGGTAGCGCAGGCAATGACCACGATGCCCTTGACCGGAACGGCCGTGTCCGAGGTGTCGGGGGCCCGTCCGTTCGGTTCAAATACGTGTCCGTACAGGATCTGCCCGTCGCTGCACGAGACTTCGATGGGGGTGGCCGGCGGCGCGATTCGTTTATCGCTTTGTACTATCGCGGGGTCCATGGTTCCTGTGGCGAATCATCGGAACCGTCGGCCGCCTCATGCGGGTGGCCGGGTGGTTGGTGCGGGAAACCTGCAAGGGGGTCCTTGTCCTGGCCTTGGGCCGACTCAAGGACCTGGCGTTTTTGTTCCTCCCGTGCCTGTTGGGCGGCCGTGCCGGAGGGTTGGTAGAAGGCGTTCAGGGCATCGAAAAAGCCCGAGGCTCCGTCACCCCCGCCTTCGGTGGGAAAGGTGAACTTGGAGGCGGCCCACAGCAAACCGATGCACAGCACCGGTATCCCGATCAGCCAGAATAGCCACTCCATGCCTTGAGTCTAATGCTGTGGCAGGGGTGCCGGAGCGAGGCGTATGCTCCGGCACCCCTCGGGTGTTCAGGCGACAAGTACGGTATCTGCCGACACCGGCGATTTCCGGATCTCGTCCAGACCTTCCACCTGGGCGGCTTCGGCCACCTTGGCCATCGGGATGTCGTGTTCCAGGGCGGCCGCCACGATGGCGTCGAGCGCTTCGATTCGTTCGTTCAGGAGAATGCGGGCGGAGGCCACGTCTTCTGCGGCGGCACGAATCAAGTCCAGTTGATGCACGGTGTTGTCCTTTCGTACGCGTCGAGTTTTGCAGGAGACAGTCTAGTCAGGCGTCGTCCGCTGCTCAACCCGAAACTTGCAGGTTGTGGATGCCCTGGGTTCGGCGCCTGTGCGTGGAAGTGGTCCGGTAGCAGGCTGCACGAGGGCCGGCAGCGTGGCGGTCGCCCTCGGGTTGGTCAAATGCGTGCGCGCGGCCGATCCTTGATGCCAAGCTCGGTGCAGTTGTTGAGCCTGGCTTCCCACGGGTCGCCCGGGAGGCACGGGATTGTGGTGGACGGGATGGCCGATACGCCGGGTTTTGTGTCGCGGTCGGTTACCCGAATCGCGGTGACGATCATCTATCTAGGAGTGCCGTTGCCGACACCCTCGAGCGGTCCACCCGACTACATTGAGCGAACAACCCAGTAGTCTGTCTGACCTTGCTCCGGGTGGGGTTTACCTAGCCGCTCCGGTCACCCGGAGCGCTGGTGGTCTCTTACACCACCGTTTCACCCTTACCCGCACGAATGCGGGCGGTCTATTCTCTGTGGCACTGGCCTGCGGGTTTCCCCGAGTGGGCGTTACCCACCACCCTGTTCTGTGGAGCCCGGACGTTCCTCGGGCCACTTGCGTGGCACGCGATCGTCTGGCCATCCCGTCCAGCGTTCAAGTCTAGTCGCTTTTGCACTGTGCTCTGCACCTGACAGGCGGCAAACTGCCATCTGGTGGTTGGCTGCGTAGTCGAATCAGGAATTGGGGTGCCGGAAGACTAGGCTTGACCGGTGTTGATTTTGCTTCCGCCCTCCGAGGGCAAAGAACCCGCCGGCGATGGCGACCCCTTTGATGCCGATGCCCTTCAGTTCCCGGAGCTGAAGCCGCATCGCCACCAGCTGTTGGCTGCCCTGGCCGAGGTTTCGCGTGCCGACGACGCGCTCGAGGTGCTCGGCGTGGGCAAGTCGCTGGTCGCCGAAGTCATGCGGAACATCGAATTGCACACGGAACCCGCGGCTGCCGCACACACCGTATACACCGGCGTGCTTTTTGAGGCGCTGGGCTATGAACGACTGGAAGCCGCGGCGCGTGAGCGAGCTGATGCGAGCATCCTGGTGATCTCCGCGCTCTGGGGAGCCGTGGGTTTTGCCGACCGGATCCCGGCGTACAGGTTGTCCATGTCGGTGAAGCTGCCCGAGATCGGCAAGCTGGCCGGTTGGTGGAAGCCGAAGCTGACGCCGGTCCTCAATGCGCGGGCCGGCGACGGCTTGGTGGTTGACTGCCGTTCCAGCACTTATGCCGCGGCGTGGGTGCCGCCGGCCCCAAACTCCGTAAGCGTCTCGGTGTTCCAGTTGCGCGGGGGCGTGCGCAAGGTCGTTTCGCATTTCGCCAAGCACACCCGTGGCGAACTGGCATCGCATTTGCTCACCCGAGGGGCCGAGGTCGCGACGCCAACGGAATTGCTGGAGGCCGCACGCGAACGCTGGGAAGCCGAGCTGGTGCCCGGCACCTCACGCAAGGCGCACCAGCTGAACATCATCCTGCCGGAGGACCATGCCTTCAGGGCCGTCGGAAACTAGCTTGCGGGATTAAAACTTGCCGCGTCGGGTTCGGCGATGTCGGGTCCATCGGTCCCCGCTATATCGGAAACCAGCTCGATTTCAAACCCGGCCGGATCCTCCAGATAGGACGCGTAGCGTGCCGGGCCACCCGCATACGGGTGTGCCTCGGCAAAGAGCAAGACAAAGCCGCTGCACTGGGCCTGCCAAGTGGGTGCGTCGACCCTTCGGCGCGATCCGGCTGAGCAGGCCGGGTGGTTGACGCCTGGTGCCTTCCTTCGATGGGGCTCGTCGAGCACATCGGGGCCCGATTCCAGCACAATGTAGTCATGCGCCCCGACGTAGCTGGTTCCGCCCTTCCAGCAAACCCCAGCCGTGTAGCCAAGTTCCTCGAACAGCCTGCCGAGGGTGCCCCGGGACGCGACCATGTCGCGGACCCGGATCTATGTGTGCTGCAGCCGCCCGGAACCCGGCGCACTCTCACGGACGTAGGCCGCGGGGTGGCCTATGCTCCCCATTCTTCACTGCGCACCAGGATGGCTCCGGTGTCGGGGCAGAAGACCAGCTCATCGGCCGGCGCAGCCTTGATTTCCCCCAGGTCGCCCGCGGACAGAGCAATGCCGCTGGCCTCGGAGGTGCCGTGGAAGAGGCGGGCCGCGCCGATGCCGTTGCGGGTGCGCAGCCTCTCGTAGATGGTGATGAGTGTTTCATCGAAGGTGGCCACCAGCCTGGCGCGCGCGTCCCGGGATTCGGCAAGCTGGTCCTGCAGCAAGGCAACGGCGGCATCGCGGCGCGCCAGGTGCTTCGCGTGCTCGTCGGCTCGGGTGGCAGTACGGGCCTGCGCCTCCGCGGCCCGCTCCTGCACCTCCTCGAGAGCCGACATGAGCTCAAGCTCGGTGTCTTCAAGGTCGTTTCGACGGACGGTGAGCGAGTCGATTTCGTGTGACAGCGCCATCAGGTCTTGGTGCGTACCGGCGCCGGCATCGATGCGCTTCTGGTCCTTGCCGATGTGGGCCGCGACCTTTTCCACGGCCAACTCGGATTCCTTGAGTGCTGCCGCTGCGGCGTCGACCTCGATCTGCACCTCGTCCTGTGCGGCTCGGGCCTCCTCGAGGGCAACCTGGGCCGCGGCAAGTTGTGCATCCGCGGTGGCCTCGGCGATCTGGCGGGTGAGCTTGGTGGCCTGCGAATCGAGCGCTGCCACGTCCAAGAGTCGAAGCTGTTCCGCCGGTGCTGCCTTTGCCATGGTGTCCTCCGCTGTGCGCGCCGTGGCGCTGCCGTTCCTGGTCTGCCTGGGCGATCAGTGATCCCCTAGGCACAACCCTAGTCAGTCGGGGAACTTCGTGGTGATTGTGACCCGCCGGAATCTGTCGATGGCGAGGCTGGCACCGCCCGGGCACGGCCGGGAAGCCAGAGGCGGCGGCAGGCGGCACGGCATCGCGGGAGGCTCGCCTTATAGCGGGAGTGGAGTTTCAGGCGGCTGCGGCTTCGGGATGGAAGACCCAGTTCCGCCTGGGTCTTTGGAGCGGGTCGCGCGATGCGGGAAGGACGACGTGTGGAATGCCGGCTACGACCCGGATGCCGAAGTGCCCCGCGTGGAAGGCGGTGTGGCACCGGATGCAGAGCAACAAACCGTTACTGACTTCTGTCTTTCCGCCTTCGGAGAATGACTTGAGGTGGTGGGCCTCACAGCGGTGGACGGGCATGGAACAGCCGGGGTTGGCGCAGCCTCGGTCGCGGGCCGCGATGGCGCGCCTCTGGCCCTTGGTGAAGAAGCGTTTACGTCGGCCCACATCCAGGGGCTGGCCCTCCCCACCCATGACCACCGGGGTGATCCCGGCGTTGCAGGCCAGGCGGCGGGCGGCGGCGGCGGAGATGTATTGCCCGTGGCTGGTGAACCCGGCGGTTTCCAGGGCCCCGGTGAGCGCGGCGTAGTCGATCATGACCAACAATTCGACGCGGGAGTTCAGCGGCATTCCGGGCTCCGCGGCTGCAGGGTCCATCCAGGAGCGCAGGGCCTCGAATAGTGCAGCAGAAAGGCGTTGGGCGCGGCGCCTGGCGTTGGCTTCGTCTCGGGTCTCGCCGGGGTATCGGTCGTTCTCGGGCAGGCCGTAGGGGTTGGCGCATGGCAGCGGCTTGCCGACATCGTTGAATCCGGCCCGGGGACGCTGCGCGGCGGGGACGTCGGGGTTGACGGCCCAGGCGGGAATCTCGGGGGCGTTTTCAGCGTCCTCGGCGCGCTCAATGGCTTCGGCGCCGTTTGCCGTGCCCGGGATTCCGGCCACGTCCAGGAGTGCCGGCGGGGAGACGGTTTCCGGGGTGGCGGGAGTGCCGGAAGCGGTGCGGGGATTGTTCAGGTCCTCGGCCAGGGTGCAGAGCATTTCGTGGCCCTCGGCGTCGGTGGTGAGCTCCCAGATGTAGCCGGCAGGTTTGTGGCAGCGAAAGCGTAGCCCCTCGAACCGGGCCCTTGCGGCCTCCTGCCCCTCGACGCTGGTGTGCTCAAGGTCGATGGCCACCTGCTTCAGGAGCCTGCCCACCGCGGCCTCGTCGGCGGTGTGAAGGGTGCGGGCAACTTGCTTCTCCAGCGCGGCGCGGGCCTTCTCAGGGTCAGTTTGCGCCTCCAGGGACGGTTCCAAAGCGGCGAGCTTCGCCGCTGCGTTGGCCAGGACCTTGGGGTCGGAGGAGCCGCCGGCCAGCGCCCGGCCGAGGTGCGGGAAGGTCGGCGGCAGCGTGGTGCCGTCCGGACCGTTGTGCTCCATGAGCCGGGCGTGGGTGCTAACGCGGTGGGCAGCCTGGAAATAGCTCAGGTGCAGTTGGTTCTTGAGGAACTCGGCGGTGTCGCGGTGCAGGGGCTTTCGGTCGGGGCCGGTCACTGCATCCGCCGGCAGGCCGCTGGTGCCGGCGACAAAACCTGCCGCGTCTTTCAGCACCTGGTTGGTTTCGGCCAGCGGCGCTTCGGTGAGGGTGTGGACCTCGGCGGCCTCGCAGGTGCCGGCGGCCAGGACCTGCCCGTAGGACCCGGTGCGGAAGAGGCATTCGGCCAGTTGCGCCAACGCGGCGGCCCGGACCGGGGAGCCGGCCGCGGAGGCGGCCCCCTGCTCCAACAGGCGGCGGGCGACCAGGTCAACGGCGGCCAACAGACGCAGCGGATCGACGGGGGTGCCGGGACCGGAAGATGCTTCGGTGCCCGTCCCCAAAGCCCCGCCGAGTGCGGCGAGGGCCGAGTCGATGATGCCGGCCGGTGTGTCCATGGGATCCATGGTGCTCCCCGGACATCGGTGCTCGCCAGCGCCGGCATGGGTTCTGTGGATAACCCCCGCGGGCCGTCCAAGCGGGCACGAACGGCGCGGATGCAAGAGATGCGGTGCGCGCTCCCTGCCCGGGAAATCCGGGAGCGGTGAGCGCGCACCGCATCGAGGCAGGTGGGTGGGGTCGAGCGGTTACGGCGTGAGAATGAAGTCCCAGGGATCGGTGTTGATGGCCGAGACGCCGACCTCCACATCGTGTCCCAAATCGTGCAGGACGTTCTTCAGCGCGTCGGCGGCGGTGGGCAGCCACAGCCACTCGGAAGCGAAGTGGGAAACGTCGATGAGGTAGGGCTTGCCGTTCAATGCGGCTTCGCGGGCCTCGGATGCGGGGTGGTGGCGCAAATCGGCGGTCACGTAGACATCGGCCTCGGCGGCACGGACGGCATCGAAGAGCGAATCCCCCGCCCCTCCACACACGGCGACCTTGCGCACGATCCCTGCGCGGTCCCCGGCGACGCGCACTCCCCCGGCCACCGAGGGCATCGCGGAGAAGACGCGGGAGGCAAACTCGTGCAGCTGCAGCGGTTCGGGCAGCATGCCGACCCGGCCGATGCCTTCCTCGGGCAGCCCGTCCTTGGAGGGCGCCAGCGGCTGCGTCTGGGTCAGGCCAAAGATGTCAGCCAGCACGTCGGAGACCCCGCCGATGGCCGAGTCCGCGTTGGTGTGGGCGGTGACCAGCGCGCAGCCGGATTCGATGAGCAGGTGCACCGCCTCGCCCTTGAACCCGGTGGCGGCCACGGAGTTAACCGGGCGCAGCAGCAGCGGGTGGTGGGTGATCAGCAGGTCGGTGCCGCGGGAAACCGCGTCGGCCACCACCTCAAGAGTGGGATCGACGGCGAACATGATCCGCTTGACTTCGCGTTCGGGGCGCCCGACCACGGGTCCGACGGTGTCCCACTCCTCGGCCAGCGAGGCGGGCCAGAGTTCCTCGACGGCAATCAGCACCTGTCCGAGCGTGGGAGTGGACAGCACGGCTTCGATCTGGCCGGATTCCGGTTCTCCGGTCTCGGTGTCGAACCGGGCAGGCGCGGCGGTCGAGGTGTTCCCGGAAGCCACGGCCTGCCCCGCGGTGCCCGTGCCCGCGCCCGTCGCGGCGGACTCGAGGGGGGAATCGTGGCCGGGTGCGTTCGTGGGCATGCTCGACGGCGGCGATGCGGCTGCCACGGCGCCGGGGGCGGCGGGATTTGCCTCCGTATGGGCGGTGCCGGCACTTTCCTGGTCGGCCGATCCCGGCCCGGAGACGATACGCATGCCGTGGGGCTGCTGCTTATTGCTCTGCATGCATCTACCGTATCCGGATCGGCCCCGAATGCCGTCATGTGCTGGCCGCATTTTGCGCCCGTGCCGTGAGCAGGGGGCGGCGGCATCGGACCCGCGGGAATGAATTGGCGGTGCCTGTGCTTGAGTGTAAGTGTGAATGATTTCTCAATTTCCAGCACACCGATCCGCTTTTCTGCCACGACCCGGGGTCCCGCCGGTCAGGAGCTGACCACCTTTGTGCTGGCCGGCGGCTGTTTTTGGTGCCTTGATGCCGTCTACCAGCGCACGCGCGGAGTCCACGCCGTGGTGTCCGGCTACACCGGCGGTTCCGACCCCGCCCCGAACTACCGCACGGTCTGCGGCGGAAATACGGGACACGCCGAAGCCGTTGCCGTAACATTCGACTCCGCCGTCGTTCCGGACGAGGTCATACTTGACATGTTTTTCACCACCCACGACCCCACGACGCTGAACCGCCAGGGCTACGACGTCGGCACCCAGTACCGCTCGGCGATGTACCCGCTTGACCCCGCGCAGGAGTCGATTTTCCGCGAAAGCGCGCTGAAGTTCGGGGAGCTCTATCCCGATCCGCTGGTGACGGCTTTCGAGGTCCCGGGTGACTTTTTCGTGGCCGAGGGAATCCACCAGGACTACTACAACCGCTTCCCCGACGAGGGGTACTGCCGGGTCATCATCGACCCGAAACTGGCCAAGGCCAGGAAATATTACGCAACATGGCTCGAGGAACCCGCCGCCGAGCGGTCCTGACTAGGCTTGTACCTGAAGGTTCCCGGCGCGTCACTGCCCGACGGGACCGTGCCTGAACGGCCCATTCCGCTCCCACACCCAAGGACAAAGGACACCATGTCGAAGATCTACAACGACGTCACGCAAATTGTTGGCCGCACCCCGCTGGTGCGCCTGAACCGACTGGGTGCCGGGCTGCCGGGCAACATCGCCGTGAAGCTGGAGTTCTACAACCCGGCCAACTCGGTCAAGGACCGCATCGGCGTGGCCATCGTTGACGCCGCCGAGGCCTCCGGGGACCTCCGCCCGGGCGGCACCATCGTCGAGGGCACTTCCGGCAACACCGGCATCGCCCTGGCCATGGTGGGAGCCGCCCGCGGCTACAAGGTGGTGCTGACCATGCCCGAGACCATGAGCACCGAGCGCCGCGTGATGCTGCGCGCCTTCGGCGCCGAGATCGTGTTGACCCCGGGCTCCGAGGGCATGCGCGGCGCCGTGGAGAAGGCCAAGGAAATCGTCGCCACCACCGACAACGCCATCTGGGCGCAGCAGTTCGCCAACATCGCCAACCCGGAGGTGCATGCAGCGACCACCGGTCCTGAGATCTGGAACGACACCGAGGGCGAAATCGACATCTTCGTCGCCGGCATCGGCACCGGCGGCACCATCACCGGTGCCGGCCGCTTCCTCAAGGAGCAGAAGCCTGGCCTGCAGGTCATCGCCGTGGAGCCGAAGGATTCGGCGATACTCAACGGCGGCAAGCCGGGCCCGCACAAGATCCAGGGCCTGGGAGCGAACTTCATCCCCGAGGTGCTGGACACCGAGCTCTACGACGAGGTGCTTGACGCCTCGATCGACGATTCGGTCGCCATTGCCCGCGCGCTGGGTACGCAGGAAGGAATCCTGGGCGGCATCTCCGGCGGCGCCGCCGTGTGGGGGGCCCTGGAAATCGCCAAGCGCGAGGAAAACGCCGGCAAGCTCATCGTCGCCGTGATCCCCGACTTCGGCGAGCGTTACATCTCCACGCTGCTCTTTGACGACATCCGTGGCTAAGACAGCCGATCCGGTCGTTGTCGGCCGGGGCGCGCGGGAAACCGCACGCCCCGACCGGCACCGCTTCGGGCTTCACCCGCAGCTTTCCGGCCAACAGCCGGATCGCCGCACAAACAAAGGCCAAGGTTTGAGATTCTTTTCCCGACTAGCCGAAGACCTGCGCGGGGCAAGTGCGCATGATCCCGCCGCCCGCGGGCAGGCCGAGAACTTCCTGGCGTACTCGGGCCTGCATGCGATCTGGATCCACCGGCTGACCCACCGGCTGTGGCAGAACCCCAGGACGCGCTTTCCTGCACGCCTGCTCTCCCAGGCCGGCCGCTTCCTCACCGGGATCGAGATCCACCCGGGAGCCACCATCGGCCGGCGGTTCTTCATCGACCACGGGATGGGCGTGGTCATTGGGGAGACCGCCGAGATCGGCGACGACGTGATGATCTACCACGGGGTGACCCTCGGCGGGCGATCGCTGGCCAAGGTCAAGCGCCACCCGACCATCGGTGACCGTGTGGTCATCGGGGCCGGCGCCAAGGTGCTGGGCCCGATTACGATCGGCGCGGATTCCGCCATCGGCGCCAACGCCGTGGTGGTCAAGGACGCTCCGGCGGATTCCATCATCACCGGCATGCCGGCGAAGAACCGCCCGCGCACCGCCGAGGAACACAAGCCGGCAGTTGATCCGGCCGAATACATCGATCCGGCCATGTGGATCTAGGGTTGGCCTGATCGAACAAGTTGCGGTGTCGGAGCCGGTCCCCTTGGGGGCGGCACCGACACCGTTTTTGCGTCTCCGGGCGGCGGACACGCCCGCAAAAAAACCACGAGGTGGTGAAGCGGGTGGAGACTAGTGGGTGTCTTCGGCTTCGATTTCGGTCTTGTCGCCGCTCCACTGGGTGTGGAACGAGCCGGCGGTGTCGACGCGGTTGTAGGTGTGCGCACCGAAGAGGTCGCGCAGGCCCTGGGTCAACGCTGCCGGCAGGCGCTTGCGGCGCAGGCCGTCGTAGTAGGCCAGCGAGGCGGAGAACACCGGCACCGGCACGCCCAGCTGGACGGCGGTGGACACCACGCGGCGCCAGGCCGGAAGGGCAGCGGCGATGGCCTCGGAGAAGGCGGGGGCGAAGAGCAGGTTTGCAGGCTTCTCATCCGCGGCGTAGGCCTTGGTGATGTCTGCAAGCAGGGCCGCACGGATGATGCAGCCCTCGCGCCACAGCGAGGCGATCTCGTCGAGCTTCAGCTCCCAGTTGTATTCCACCCCGGCGCTGGTGAGCATGTCCAGGCCCTGGGCGTAGGACACCAGCTTGGAGGCGAAGAGCGCCTGGCGCACGTCTTCGACGAAGTTCTCGCCCAGTTCCACGGCGACCTCGTGGCCCGCCAGGACCTCCTGGCCGATGGCGCGCATCTCGCGCTGCGAGGACAGGCCCCGGGCAAACACGGATTCGGCGATGGCCGAGGTCGGGGAGCCCAGGTCCAGGGCTGACTGCACGGTCCAGCGACCGGTGCCCTTCTGGCCTGCGGAGTCGACGATCACGTCAACCAGCGGCTTGCCGGTCTTCGCGTCCGTATGGGCCAGCACCTCGGCGGTGATTTCGATGAGGAAGGAGGCGAGCTCGCCCTTGTTCCATTCCTCGAAGATCGCCGCCTGGGCCGCCGGCTCGATGCCGGCGCCGGTGCGCAGCAGGTCGTAGGCCTCGCCGATGACCTGCATGTCGGCGTATTCGATGCCGTTGTGGACCATCTTCACGAAGTGGCCGGCACCGTCGGTGGAGATCCAGGCGCAGCACGGGGCGCCGTCGATCGCCTTGGCGGAGATCTTTTCCAGCATCGGGCCCAGGGCGTCGTAGGACTGCTTCGAACCGCCCGGCATGATCGAGGGGCCCAGCAGGGCACCCTCCTCGCCGCCGGAAACGCCGACGCCCACGAAGTGCAGGCCCTTTTCGGCCAGTGCGGCCTCGCGGCGGCGGGTGTCCACGAAGTTGGAGTTGCCGCCGTCGATGATGATGTCGCCCTCTTCGAGCAGCGGCACCAGGGAGTCAATGACCGAGTCGACGGGGCCGCCGGCCTTGACCATGATCAGCACGCGGCGCGGGGTCTCAAGGTTCTGGACGAGTTCGGCCAGGGTCTCGGTGCGGATGAAGTCGCCCTCGTCGCCATGGGCAGCCAGCAGCGCATCGGTCTTGGCGACCGAGCGGTTGTGCAGCGCCACGGTGTATCCGTTGCGGGCGAAGTTGCGGGCGAGGTTTGCGCCCATGACGGCTAGGCCGGTGACGCCAATCTGTGCAGGCATGAAGTCTCCATCGTTGCGATTTTGCTGGGCCGGGCGAATACCGGCACGAAGGAGCGCCGGGCACGGCTCCGTGACTTCTGTCCACTTTAGTTTGTCTGGCGTCTCCATGGCCAGAAGAACACGCCTCGTTGCCATTTGTTGCCCCGGAAACACGTGGCTTTTTGCGTGTTCACTGGGAAATTTGTGCAGTTGATTCCCGATAGGATTGGCTTATGCCCAATAGCCTGCACCAACGAGCCGTCGACCATCTCGGAAGCCGCATTGTCGACGGATCCATTCCCGCCGGCGACGTGATCCTGGCATCGGAGTTGGAGAGCGAACTGGGGGTCTCCCGCTCGGTCGTTCGCGAGGCCGTGCGCGTTTTGGCCTCGGCCGGCCTGGTGGTTTCCACCAAGCGGGTCGGCATCCGGGTGTTGGCCGCCGAGCACTGGAACCCCTTTGACCCGCTGGTCATCCGCTGGCGCCTGGCCGGAGACGGTCAGGGCGCGCAATTGCGCTCCCTGACCGAGCTGCGCGTGGCGGTTGAACCCATGGCAGCCGAACTCGCGGCCGAGCACGCGCCACCGGAATTTTGCGGCGAGCTGCTGAACCTGGCGGCCCGGATGCGCCATGCCGGCCGTTCCGGGGACCTGGCGACGTTCCTGGAGTTGGACATCCGCTTCCACGCGCTGGTGTTGGCGGCCTCGGGCAATGAGATGTTTGCGAACCTGGCCAATCCGATCGGCGAGACGCTGCGGGGACGCACCGAACTTGGCTTGATGCCCGAGCATCCCCACGAGGAAGCGCTGGCCTGGCACCAGGCGGTCGCCGACGCGATTTCCGCCCGCGAACCACACCGGGCGCGGGAATCCATGGAGCTGATCATGCGCCGCACCAACCAGGAGATCTGCGGCGTGTGGGCGGATAGGCCGCGGCTCTTCCCGCAGCCCCAAGCCTAAGGCCCGCAAGCGAAGGCGCTCCGCCGGATCCCCTACGGGAGTCCGGCGGAGCGCCTATGTTTTTCGCGGTGTTGGGAAACCTGACCGGGTGAAAACCGCGGTTAGAACTTCAGCAGGACCTTTCCGGATGCGGCGGAGTCCTTCGCCACGGCGAAGGCAGCAAGGGCGTCGTCGACACCGAATTCGTGGGTGACGACGGCCGAGACGTCCAGTGTTCCGTCCGCAAGTGCGGCCAGCACCTCATCGATCTCGTCGTTGAAGCGGAATGAACCGACCAGTTCGAGCTCACGGGTGATAGCCAGCGAGATCAGTGCCGGCTGCTCGCCCGAGGGCAGCAGGCCGACCATCACGATGCGCCCTCCCCTGACCGTGCCGCGGACCGCCGAGGCCAAGCCGCGGTGGTTTCCGCTGGCCTCGATGACCACGTCGGCCTCGATCTCGGCGATGGCGTCGACGTCGTCGGCCTTCAAGGTGGTAGTCGCGCCGGCTGCCGTGGCGATTTCCAGCGGGCGATCGAACATGTCCACCGCGATGATTTGAGCGGCACCTGCCCGCTTGAGCACCGCAACGGCCAGCACGCCGATGGGACCGGCGCCAATGACCATGACCCGCTTGCCGGCAACCCCGCCGGCGCGGGAGACGGCGTGCCAGGCCACGGCGGCGGGTTCGGCCAGGGCGGCATCGCGCAGCGAAAGCCCCGCCGGCAGTTCCCGCAGCATCCGCGCGGGCAGGTTCACCGCGGTGGCAAAGCCACCCTCGGTGTGCGGGTACCGTGCCGCGGAGCCCAGGTAGGTGCAGCCCGGGGAGAGGTTGGGCCGGTCCCCGGGATAGCGTGCGCCGGAGCCGCCGGGGGTGGCGGGGTGCACCGCGATGCGGGTGCCGGCCGCGGGGCCGGTTCCATCGGCGGCCGCGGCGAGGACCGTGCCGACGATTTCGTGACCCAGGACCATGGGCGCCTTGAGGATGGACTCCCCCGCCGCCCCGTGCATCCAGTAGTGCAGGTCCGATCCGCAGATGCCGCCGTAGGCGATGGCGATCTGCGCCTCGTGCGAAGCCGGCGCGGGGACCTCGATGGCCTGGACGCGCAGGTCGTTTGCCGCGTGGGCGACGACCGCGGTGGCGGTGGTGGTGGCGTTAGACGACAACGGTCATTCCCCCGTCGATGAAAATGGTCTGGCCGTTGACGTAGTTGGATCCGTCCGAGGCCAGCCACACGGCGGGACCGGCCAGGTCTGCCACGGTGCCCCAGCGCCCGGCCGGGGTGCGGCCCAGGATCCAGGAGTTGAACTGCTCGTCGTCCACCAGGTTCTGGGTCATCGCGGTGTGGATGTAGCCCGGCGCGATGCCGTTGACCTGCAGTCCGCCGGACGCCCACTCGGCGGTCATGGCCCGGGTCAGGTTGCGCAGCCCGCCCTTGGCCGCGGTGTAGGCGGAGATGGTGGGCCGGGCCAGGTCCGTCTGCACGGAGCAGATGTTGATGATCTTGCCCTCGCCGCGCTGAAGCATGCCCCGTGCTGCCTCGCGGCCCACCAGGAAGGCGCTGGTCAGGTTGGTGTCGAGCACGCGCTGCCAGTCGGCGACATTCAGCTCCAGCATGGGCACGCGGTGCTGGATGCCCGCGTTGTTCACCAGGATCCGCAGCGGTCCGACCTCGGCCTCGATGGCCGCGATGTTCCGGGCCACGGCGTCAGCGTCGGTCACGTCGAACGCGTAGGAGAAGATTCGGTCCGCTCCGTAGCGGGCCTCGAACTCGGCGGCCGTGGCCGCCAGGGTCTCGGTATTGCGGCCGTGGAGCACGATCGTGGCCCCGGCGTCGGCCAGGCCGGCGGCAAGTTCCCGCCCGATGCCGCGCGAGGATCCGGTGACCAGCGCGATGCGCCCGGTCAGATCAAAGAGGTTGCTGCCCATGTGGATTCCTTCCCTGGGTGTTGTTCGAAGAGCTGCGGGACTAGAACGCGGCGGCGACGGCGAAGATCAGGTACGCAATGGCAAAGCCGATCACGCCGACCAGCGCCTGGCCCACGGTCCAGACCTTCAGCGTCGTCTTGACGTCCATCCCGAAGAACCGGCTGACCAGCCAGAAACCGGAGTCGTTGACGTGGCCGGCGAAGACGGAACCGGCCGCCAGTGCCAGCACGATGGCCACGACCTCGATCTGGTTCAGGTCCGCGTTGCCCAGCACCACGGGCTGGACGATGGCGGCGGCGGTGGTCAGGGCGACGGTGGCCGAGCCCTGGGCGACGCGCACCACCGCGGCGATGATGAAGCCGGCGACGATGATCGGCAGGCCGAGGGCGTCGAGTGAATCGGCAACCGCGTCGCCGATGCCGCTGGCGCGCAGCACCGCGCCGAACATGCCGCCGGCGCCGGTGATCAAGATGATCGAGCATACCGGGCCCAGGGCCGAGTCGACGACGGTCTCGATGAGTGTCTTGTCCTTGTTCTGCTTGTAGCCCAGCAGGTACATGCCCAGCAACACGGTGAGCAGCAGGGCGACCGGCGTCTCGCCGACCAGGCGCAGGATCTGGACCCACTGTGCCTGGCTGTCCACGATTCCGGCGGAGGCAAGAGTGTTCAGGCCGGTGTTCATGAAGATCAGGACCAGCGGCAGCAGCAACAGGGTCACGACGGTGCCCAGCTTCGGCGTGGAAGCGAAGTCGTGCTCCTCCTGGGCGGTGCCGGCCAGGATGTCCGGGATGGCGATGTTGAACTTGCGTCCCACATACTTGCCGAACAGGTGGCCTGCGAAGAACCACGTTGGCAAGGCGACGACAAGGCCCAGCAGCAGGACCAGGCCGACATTGGCCTCGAGCAGGCCGGAGGCGGCGACCGGGCCCGGGTGCGGCGGCACGAAGATGTGCATGACGGAGAATGCGGTGGCTGCCGGGAAGGCGTAGCCCAGGAAGGAGCCACCCAGGCGGCGTGCCACGGTGAAGATGATCGGCAGCATCACGACCAGGCCGGCGTCGAAGAAGATCGGGAAACCGAAGAGCAGCGAGGCGATGGACAGCGCCAGAGGTGCGCGCTTCTCGCCGAACTTGTTGATCAACGCATTGGTCAGCACCTCGGCTCCGCCACTTGTCTCGAGCATGCGCCCGAGCATGGCACCCAGGCCGACCAGCAGTGCGACGGAGGCCAGCGTCCCGCCAAATCCGCCCGTCAAAGTCGGAATCACCGCTGCCACCGGGATGCCGGTGGCAACTGCGGTCAGCAGCGAGATGACCACGAGTGCAACGAATGCATGGATGCGCCATTTGATAATGAACAAAAGCAGCAGCAGGATTGCGCCCACGGCAATGGAGAGGAGCGCGGGTGTGCCCAGCGTCCAGTTCATGACTAACTCGTCGGTCATCATTGTCCTTCGGAGGTTTATGGATGTCGGGTGACGGGGTGGTGGAACCGGTCGGTTCCGGATGTTACCTGTAGTTCAAGTTATTGGCCACGAGGGCCACAATGTCTTCCGGGCTCTGGCTGACGTCCACTTCGATGGCGGCTTCGTCAGCTTCGATGGCCTCGAGCGTGTTCAATTGCGAGGTGAGCAGGGTCGAGGGCATGTATTCATGGCTGCGTTCGTCAAGCCGGTTCTGGATGAGGTCGGCAGGGCCGCGCAGGTGGATGAAGAGCGTGGCTGGCTCATGGGCACGCAGCAGGTCTCGATAGCTGCGCTTGAGTGCGGAACACGCGATGATCGCAGGGGTGCCGCATTCGGAACTTCTGGACAGTGCGTGGCCAATGGTCGCGAGCCACGGCTGGCGATCGGCGTCATCCAGCGGATGACCCGCAGCCATCTTTTCCTTGTTGGACGCGGGGTGAAGATCGTCGCCGTCGGTAAATGTCGAACCGAGTGCCTCCGCAAGCATCTTGCCCACCGTGGATTTACCGCATCCGGAAACTCCCATAACGATCATGGGCGGGTTGGCAAGGCTGTTCATTGTCACTCCATCGTGGATCCAAACGTAATGTCCGACATATCTTAGTGATGTCGACCATAAATCTGATTTATACAGACTAGGCCTCACCCATCCGAGTGTCAACCGGGTGTTTCCCGCGGCCTTTCAGGCAATACTCCGTCGGCGGAAATCAGCGCCGATATGCCGATGCACGGGCCTCGGCTCAAGGGCTTGGAGCAGGCTTTCCGTTCCCCACCCCATGGTTCCCAGCCAATGCCAAGGTTGACTTAATAGCGTGGGACGAGTCCAGGCAAGATCAACGAAGGGAATTCCACCATGGGACTCGGAGACAAGATCAGCAACAAGGCACAGGAAGTCGCCGGCCAAGCCAAGGAAAAGCTTGGCGACGCAACGGATAACGAACGGTTGCAGGCCGAGGGCATCAAGGATCAGGCAGCGGCAAGGGCCAAGCAGGCCGGGGAACACGTCAAGGATGCCGCCAAGGACATTACAGACAAATAGTCGTTCCCTCGACCCAATACAAGTGCTTCGTGGCCCCGAGACGATTCTGGGGCCACGAAGCACTTTTGCATTCGGGCGTTCGCACGCATCCGGCGCCGCATATGTTTGGCTTAACGAAAAGATCCCTCGGGGGAATCGACTTACGTCCATTCCCCCGAGGGATCTTGCGTGTGGGCCCTACCGGGATCGAACCGATGACATTCACGGTGTAAACGTGACGCTCTACCAGCTGAGCTAAAGGCCCTGGCACAACCACTTTCCCGGAATATTTCCGATCGAGTGCTTTGCAACAAGAAGATAATCTAATACAGACATCCCTGACTTGGCAAATCGCACGTCCGAATCGCGTGAACCGGACAAGCCGTTCCAGCACGGGCCCAGGGCCGCCGGACGCTACCCAAGGGAACCCGCCGGCGGCCCGACACCCCTTGGCTACGCCTGCGCGTAGCGCTTTCGCACGAAGTAGAGACCCACTAGGGAAATGACGGCAATCGCCATGTAGTAGAGACTCGGGGCGTTCAGGGAACCCGTGATGCTCAACAGCCACGTGAGCACGAGGGGCGCGATGCCTCCGAGCAGGGTGACTCCGACGTTGTAGGTGACGGCGAGCCCTGTTCCGCGGATGGCTGCCGGGAACAAGGCCGACAGCAGCGCGGGCATCGGGCCGAAGTAGAAGGCCATGATCACTCCGAGCAGCGCAATGACAATCACCATGACAGGCACGGTCGGGTTGCTGACCATCAGCTGGAACAGTGGCCAGGCCAGCAAGAGCGCGCCGACGGCCGCATAGGTCATGACCTTGGCCGGGCCGATCCTGTCTGCAAGATGCCCGACAAACGGGACCCCGATCAGCACGATCAGGCCCGCAACGACGCCGCCAAGGAAAGCAGCGGTGGCGGGGATCCCCAGGTTAGTCACGGCAAAGGTCGGCATGTACAGGATCATGTAGACCGAAATGGTGGCGACGCCGATGACGGCCGAACCGGCCAGCAGCCGGCCGTAGTGGTTGACCACCAGGGCCTTCAACGGCGCGTGCTCCTTCTCGCTTTGCATGAACTCCTCGGTTTCATCCAGCTTGGCACGGATGTAAAGGCCAACCGGGCCGATCAGCAGCCCGACGAAGAACGGTACCCGCCAGCCCCAGCTGTACAGGTCCTCCTCGGAGAGCCACTGCGTCAAGCCATAGCCGAAGGCCGAGGCCAGCAGCATGGATGCGCCCTGGCTGGCGACCTGCCACGACGAGTAGAAGGCCTTCTTGTTTGGAGCGGTTTCAATCAGGAAGGCCGTTGCCGTGCCGAACTCGCCGCCGGCGGAGAAGCCCTGGATCAACCGCGAGACCAGGATGATCACCGCACCCCACACGCCTACCTGGGCGTAGGTCGGGGCCACCGCCATGATGAGCGTACCGACCATCATCAGCATGAGTGTCAGCGTCAGTGCATTCTTCCGCCCCTTGCGGTCGGCATAGCTGCCCAGGATCATTCCGCCCAGCGGCCTGATGACGTAGGACAGCGCAAAAGTTGCGAAGGTGAGCACAAGGGCGAAGGTCCCGTCGGACTCCGGGTAGAAGTTCTCCGCGATGACCACGGCGAAAGTCGCGTAGACGATGATGTCGAACCACTCCAAGGCGGCGCCAATCGACGAACTGACCACTGCCTTTCTGGCAGCCGAAAGCTGCGCCGGGGTGGCCACTTGGGTGTTGGCCATGTTTTTCTCCTTGGGGGTTGGCGAAGGACCGGGCTCTGGCTGCGGCGCGGTCAGGCGCTGAGCGCCACGATCAGGTTGTCGATGAATGCCTCGCACTGGACGATCTGCTCAAGTGCGATGAACTCGTCCGGGGCATGGGCCTGGGCAATGTCGCCGGGACCGCACACCACCGTGGGAATGCCGGCGTTGAAGAACAGTCCGGCCTCGGTACCGTAGGTGGCCTTGTCCGGGCTAGCGGTGCCACCCAGCTGGGCTGCCAGGGCGACGATTCCCGCTTCCTCAGGGGTATCCAGGCCCGGTGTCTTGGCCAGGACCTCGAATTCGACATGGGCTTCAGGGTTCCGCTCCTGCATGGCCGTTTCGATGCGCTTGGCCTCGAGGCGGAAACGCTCGATGAGCTCCATCGGATCGTCGTCCGCGATCGAGCGGAACTCGAAGTGGAGGGTGCAAGAAGCCGGGATCGTGTTGACCGCGATGCCGCCCTCGATCTGGTTTACCGTCGTTGTCGTGTGCGGCACGATGAAGGCATCGTCGAAGGGGCCATCCTGGTCGAAGTCCCGTGCTGTCGAATCGACGAAGGCGGTGAATTCGGCGGCGGCGGAGATTGCATTGACGCCTTGGGTGGTCAGGGACGAGTGGGCTGCGACGCCATGGAAATCGACGCGAATGACATTCACCGACTTGTGGCCACGGACCACGCGCATGCTGGTGGGCTCCCCCACGATGCAGCCGCGCGGCTTCAAACCGGCCTCGGTGATGGCGGCGACCAGGTCAACCGCCCCGATGCAACCCACCTCCTCGTCGTAGGAAAAGGCCAGGTGAATGGGTTCGTCCAGCTTTGCCCGGGCGATCGTCTCGAGCTTGGCCATGATCACGGCGACAAAGGTCTTCATGTCACAGGTGCCGCGGGCGTAGAGCTTGCCGTCCCGGATTTCCGGGGCAAACGGGTCGCTGCTCCAGGTTTGGCCGTCGACCGGAACGACATCGGTGTGTCCCGAAAGCACGATGCCGCCGCTGCGGGTGCCGTCGGCGGCCGGGATGGTTGCCAAAAGGTTGGCTTTGTTGCCCTCGGCGTTGTGGACCAGCAATGAATCGATCCCGAGAGCGTCAAGGCGCCCGACAACGTAGTCAATCAGGGGCAAGTTGCTGTCCCGGCTTGTGGTGTCGAAGCCGATCAGCTTCGCGATTTCCGCCATGGTCGCTTCGCTGGGTGCGTGTGACATTGCTACTCCTGGTGTTCGTGGGGCCGACCTTTATTGCCCATGGTAAATCTGAAAGGGCCGCGAAGAGTGTCTCATTCCCCGGGCAGGGTGTTGCCGAGCCGTAACACCGGAGGGCCAATTCGGCCTCGCAGATGGCGGCTTGTTGTGGGAATCACGCCTTGGCGCCAAGAAACTGCCCTGCTTTGCGCCAAGGTCATTCACGGACACGCTGAAGAACACTTTCGGGCCCGCCCAGATGACTCGGGGACGGACGAGCCAGGTGTCCAGCAGGGTTTCCCCATGGTTCATCGGCAACCATCGAGGCATGAGCATCGATCAGGCCATAAATCAGGATGAACCCCCGGCCCAGGACAAGCGCCCGTCGCGACGCACAGTCTTTGCCCTTGTTCCGTTGGCGGCCCTGGCAACGACCGGGGTGGGAGTCGGAGCTGCGAGACTGCTCAGACCCCCGGACGTGCCCGCCACGCCGTTGGGCGCTCTCGGATCACTGGACGGGGGTCTGGCGCGGATCCACGGGATCATCCCCTTGGAAACGGATTCCTGGAATCCTCCGGAGCCCGTTGCGACGCTAAAGTCGCCGATTGCCTCCGGCGGTCATCGCGTACGGGTTCTTCTGGAGCTGACTGCCAGCAAGGCATCAGGCGTGCGGTTCGAATCAACAGACTTCGCCGTTGAGGAAATCGTCGGTTTCAGGGCGGAACCACTATGGGTCAGCCAGCAGTCGGCAATCATCTCGCTGGGCGAAAATTTGCAGGTGTCGTTCATCTTTGAGATTCCCAACAAGGCAATACAACTGGTTCTCGAGGGACCGGGGCAGCTTCGTCTTGCGCTCGGAACCGCCCATCACTCAAATCCCTAGGCCTGGTTAGTTCCATACGTGCAGGATGCTACCGCGCATATTTCCCAGGGGTACGGCACCGTAGTCGCGCGAATCAATCGAGGGGCCTCGATTATCGCCCATCACAAATACCGTGTTCGGCTCAACAAGAATCGGCCCGAAATACGTTGCATCGATGGCTTTGGGGTCTATATCGGGTTCCAGTCGGCGCACGCCGTCAACATATACAACACCGTCCATGATCGCGATTTCCTGCCCCGCCACGGCAATTACCCGCTTCAAGCTAATCGTTCCATCGTCGGGAGCACTGAATACCACTAGGTCATCCGTGTTCGGTCCGGTCGTTGTCGCGTGCGTCTTGAGCAACAGGGCGTGGGCACCCTCCCTGACCTGCGGGCTCATACTGTCCGAGGCGATCGTGATCGGCTCGAGCAGGAATATCCTACCCAAGACCAGCACTACAAAAAGTGCCGCCGCCGCGTGGATCACGAGACGGCGGCGCTTTGGTAGTCCGGGTCTGGACATCAGTCGTTGTCCCATTCCGGGCGTGCAGCGGTCATCGGATCATGCTCATCGACCTCATTGGCGTTCAGCGCGACCCGAAATTGCGTCATCATGTCGTGGTCCTCGTGGGGAAGGTTGTGGCAGTGCACCATGTATCGGCCCTTGTGTGGTCCGAAACGCATGAGCACCTTCACCTTCTCGCCCTCCCCCACGTAGACAACGTCCTTGGGCCCCGCTTCGTACGGCATCGGAGCCTTGCCGTTTCGGCTAATGATCTTGAAGTCGACCAGATGGATGTGTACTGGGTGGAACCAACCGCCCGACTTGTTCTCAATTTCCCATTCCTCCACGCTATCCATCGCTACCTGGGCGAAAACTTTCTGGTAACCGCTCGCGATCACCTCGGCCCAGCTTGATCCCCCGATGGTCCACATGTTTGTCTTGTCATCCCGCGCAACCCGCATGTATCGCTTCTGCTCAACCATCCCCTTGGTCAGGCCCATCACGTCAGTGTTCGGGGCAAGTACGGTGGGTACTGTGTTCCACGTCGTGTCACTGTCATCCACCGGGTCGCCCACTACATCAAAGGCCATGACCTTGTTGGTGTTGTCGTAGTCGACATTGTTCTTGTTGGACAGGTTGCGCAGTTCGACTCGCTGGCCCACCTTGTACTTGGAGAAGTCGATCAGCACCTCGTACCGCTCTGCGCCGCCGTGGCGCCACGATGTAACGGTGACGGGTGCGGGCATTAGTCCCCCGTCGGTGGCCACCATGGTCATGGCGTCGTTCGTACTGAGTGCCAGCCGCAGCGACCGGGAAATGCTGGCGTTGAGCACCCGAAACCTGTAGATGCGGCGTTTCACTTTCATCACCGGCCACGGAACGCCGTTGACGAGAATGACATCGCCCCACAGGCCCGAATGTGTGTTGTCGTCGTATCCCATGGCACCGTTTGCAGCGAACATGGCATCCGTAATTGTCAGGCCCACGTCGAATTCTCCCTGCGGAAGCAGTCCGCGTTCCTGCGGATCGTGGATTCGGTACTGTGCGGCCAGCCCTGAATAGGCATTCTGGGCCGTGTAGTGCACGCCGTGGTCGTGATACCACAACGTTCGTGCCGGCTGGAAATTGGGAAAATAGTACTTTTTTTGGAAACCAGGCATGGTGACGTCGCTGGCGTAGCCGTCATATTGCGGAAGCGAAGCCGAACCATGCAGGTGTGTTGAGGTGGCAAGCACGTGCCCGTGGGTGGGGTGGGTCGCCGGAAGCTTGTTCTTAACCGTCAACGTCGTCTTGGTACCGCGTTCCACCTCGATGGTGGGGCCAGGGAAAATTCCGTTGTAGCCCAGGATCGGCGTTGAAAGCCGCGGCAGGATTTTGGCCGTTCCCGCCATTTGGGTCACCACATAGTTCTCTACCTTGGCTCCGTCGGCCGGGTCGATGCCCACCGAGTACGGACGCAAGACCGGGGGCTGGGTAAAAGCAGCCCGATACGGTCTGGGCATGTCGGAATCCCTGAGCCGGCTGGCGGACTTCGCGGCCACCGTTCCCCACGGGGTAGCCACCGCACCGACACCCAGGACGCCGATTCCACCTAGCAGCAGGACTTGTCGTCTGGAGGGCTGCATGATCGTTCCTTACTCGAGCGCTTGCATTGGTTCTCACCGAGCATGACCCAACAAGCTTGTGAAAAACCAATGAATGCACGAGGGTCCGGACGCCGACCGGGAATGCCCGATCGAGAGGCTTCGCCGCTTTTCCACGCCACGGTTGCTGCGGGATCCATCGCTGCGCGTCGACGTGATGGCAGGGTCGCTGCTCCGGTTACGGCGTTGTTTCGCCATGCTCCTGTGCGCTGTCCAGAGCCGAGTCGGACGCCAACCCGCGGAAAAAGGGGGGGGCACCGGTCTGCCCGACGATCTTCGGAATGACCGGGTCACGTTAGGCGTCAACGCTGCGGTTGGCGAAGGACCCGTTTGTCGGGACGCGGACCCGAATGCTGGTGCCCTTGTCCAACGTGCTGCTAATTTCAAGTCGTGCGCCCGCCGTCTCGGCGAAATCGGCCATGAGACGTAGCCCGAAATGGTCCGACTCGGACCGGTCCGAGGAACCAAACCCCACCCCGTCGTCGCTGACATTCAGATCCCAGCTCCGGCCCAGGCGCATCAGGTGAAGTTCCATGTTCTTCGCCTCTGAATGTTTGATGGCGTTCAGCACTGACTCCCGTGCGATTCGATGGAACATGGTCGATTGCCGGTCGTCGAAAGGCAGTGGTTGATCAATTTGGACGATCGTCCGGATTCCCTGGCTGCGGGCGCGCTCGGCGAGAATGCCAAGGGCGCGTGGCAACTCGTCCGCCGTGACCGAAGAGGAATAGAGCTCCGCCGTGATCCCTCGAAGCTTCCCAATCGTGTCTTGCAGCACCGCCCCTGGCGCAATGTTAGGTCCCAACTCGGGCAATGGTTCCAGGACGTAGGCCAGGCCGGCCAAATCCTGGATGATGTCATCGTGCAACGCGGCGGCCAGCCGCATTCGTTCACGTTCTCCAGCGTCGATGGCCTGCTGCAGGATGGCACGCCGTTCCCGCTGGTGCTTTTGGACCTGTCGGGCCAACCGGATGCCGGGGATCAATTGCCCGCCTTGCAGAACCGCGCCCGCGACCAACAGAACAGGGATCATGCCCAGCAGGAACTGATTCTCGGGACCGCGCACGACCGCGTCGTCGAAATACACCTCGAATAGCAACGGAACGCCGCCCGCACTGCGGGAAGCCACGTAAACCTCCACCAGTTCGCCGTCGCCGGATTCGAACTGGTTTTCTTCTTCCTCCTGCACTTCCACGGTGGCCACCCCGGGGCCACCCGCCAACAGCTCCCGCGCCCAGGGTTCAAGTTCGAACCTGGAACCGGCAAGTTCGCTCCTGTCTGAATACAGGATGGTCCCCTCTGCGCTCCACACCTTGATGCGAACGATTGATTCGTCGGCTAGCCACGGGGCCAACCGCGTGTCAATCCTGGACAGGACCTCCGGATCCGGCTCTTCCGGAACGACGCCCACCACAGGGCTGATGACGTAGTCGGCCAGCCTTTGGGTGAGCTCCACCGCATCCTCAAGAGCCAGGTCCCGGGACACTGCCCGGACCCAGAAGGAGAACGGGATGGCAACAACCGCCAACACCACCAACCCGGTTGCCAAGAATTTGACGATTGCGCTACGGACGGCGGATCCCTCCTCGACCAGGGTCCCGGTCGAGGTATCGGCTTTGGCCTTCGTCCTGTCAACGGAGCCCCTCATCTCAGGGGCTCCCCAACAGACCCAGTTTTGTGGCTGCTACAACGGCTTCCAACTGGGTATGCGCATCAAGTTTCGCGAGGATCGATTTCACGTAGCCGCGGCAAGTGTGTGTGCTGATGCCCAGTGCCCGGGCATTCGTCGACACATCTTGGCCTGCTGCCATGAGCCGTAACACCTCAAGCTCGCGCCCAGTCAGACTCGGACCTGAACCGACGGTCTTTCGTCCCAACAAATCAAGGCGTGAAAGCAGCGCCGGAGCCACCACGAATTCCCCGGTCCGCACACCGCGAACTACATCCAACAGGATGTCCAAGGCGCCATCCTTGGGAAGAAATCCGCAAATTCCGACTGAAGCAGCGCGCTGGATGGCGTGTACGTTTGGATCACCGGTGAGCATGACGATGCGCGTGTCCGGGGCACGGCCGAGGATCTGCTCGGCCGCCTGAAGGCCATCACCGTCCGGCAAGCGGTAATCCAGGATCACCAGGTCCGGAGATAGTTCGAAGCAAAGCTCGACACCTGCCTGCACCCCATGGGCCATACCCACGCAATCGAGATCACCCTCCCGATTCAGGGCCGCGGCCAAGAGCTCGGCGAAAGTGCGATGGTCATCTATCACCACGATCCGGGCAGCTTGCCCGGTTGTGGTGCTATGTTCGGTTGCCACTGGCAATACAGCTCTCCCCATGAGCGCGATCCCCCCAAGGCCGCTTGATACTGGGCCAAAGGCCCTAGGGACAGTATCCACGCATGAGTTCGTTCGTGGCAAGGGGCCAGACGACATAGAGGGCAAAAGCCAGCCGCCGGATTAGACGGAGGCCGCGCCCAGCGCTCGTTGCAAGTAGCCGAAAATGACACTGCCCGCTTCCTGGGGACTGAACCCGAGAACCTTGCCAGCAGTTCCCGCATGTTGCCACGCACTGTTGCCTTGGCCGGCGACAACTTCCTGGATCGAAAGCAATGCACCAATGACATGTCCGAAGTCATCGTCAGCTGCCGAGGTCAGGCGCAACAGCCGCTCCTGCGCTTGTTGCAGGACTGGCCCCGGGGAGCAGCCCAGCTCCCGATCCATAACCCGCCGGCAGTCATCGAGCGCCTGGAGGCCCTGCAGCGGGTTGCCGCCCATTTCCAATCCGAGGACCAGGCATGTCCATGCCGCCTCGTTGAGGGTGTCCCTATTCAACACTTCCTGCGACAGGCGAATTGCCTCAAGGTTCATGCCCAACTCCAAGGCCAATTTCGCTGCCAGTATGCCGGCGGAGGCTACCCGGGCTGCATGCACGCAACGCTCTGCATCGGCCCACCCAGGCAAAAGCTCGCTCCCCAGCAGTGGTTCGGTGGCCAGGGCCAGGGCCTGGCGCAACAACGGGAGGGCGATTTTAGGTTCGGAACCTTCGGCTCGAAGTATGAGGCTGTCAAAGCGTGACAGGTCGAGGTCGACCATTTCCGGATCCAGCATGTAACCCCCGGTGGTGGTTCTGAGCACCCCGTTCTTGCCTCGTCCCGGCTGTAGGCACCGTCGCAAGACCGAGACGTATGATTCCAGGGTCGAAACTGCCGCGAGTGGTGCCGACCCCTCCCACAACATGTCGATCAGTCGTGACTTGGAGACCGGAGTTCCTAGCTGCAACAACAGAATTTCCAATATTTGGCGAGCTTTTGGCCCACCTAGCTCGCCAGCTTCCAACACGACATCTCCCGTGCGGATCTTGAGAGTCCCCAAGATCTGTACATGGATTTTTCCGTCGGTCTCCCAAACGGTATGGTTGTCCCCTCTAAACCCCAAAAGCGTATCCATTTTTTATCTCCCCAAGATGAAAAATCCCCAAGTCCAACAACTATGATTTTCCTCTGTCCAGTTTGAACTGCAAGCCCCCTTGAGGGGTTCTCGACACCCTAATTTGGGGGGTGCCCTATCTGGCCAGCCACGTCTTTCCAAGCATGCTCCAAGGCACTCTGCTCTGTGGGCACGTCAGGATTGTCCCGGAAGGTATTTTTGGCCAGGCGATGTTTGCCATAGAAAGGACTAGCGCCACCGGACTTCCACCCCCCGTCCACTCGGCCCTCCACCGGGCCGCCGGGAGGGTCAGGTATTTGACCAGCAGATCCAACCTCCCCAGCGGTCCAGGGACTTACCGGTGACAGCTCTTCGGCGGCGCTGGTGTGAGTGTGCGGGCCACGGATTCGATTGAAGGCCGTGGAGCCGTCCCGGGTCGACTCGTCCCTTAATCCGTAGAGGATCGTCAGTTCGACGTCAAAGAATTCGGCACTCTCCACGTTGCCCGGGAAGCGCAAAGCTGCCCGGACCTCACGTGCAGAGATGACCGCGGCCAAGGCGTGGGCCTTGGGCTTGTCCGGGGGCAAATCTGTGACTCTTCGGATTCCCGCCCGGGCTGGATTCACCGTGTCTGGGAAGCGGTTTTCAGGAGCGCTCTGTTCGTGGCCGACTGGCCCACTTAAAAGCGCATGCGTCGCCGGATGGACAGCGACCCAATTATGACCTTGGGTTGCCCTTCGGCCTGTGGCAGGTCCCCGCACCAGGCCATCCCGGCGTCCCGGTTGAGGGACACCGAGGGGCGGTGGGGCATTCCCTGCATCGACGTTGCTGAACACATCGAAGTCTTGGTGGTCATTCCACAACGGCACCGTTGTCCGGAAGGCCTCGGCTGGATCGAAGAAACGGGGGGTGGCCGTTGCTCCGATCCACGAAATTGACACCCACGTCGTCCCTGGCAATGATCGGAGTTCGCAGTTCCATGTCCGGGACCAGTTGTCGATGCCCCCTGGTGCCGGTCCCGTACCATCGGCGACCCGGAATCATTGGAATCGACCTGCGGAACGAATACACCGGGGCCGGCAGGCCAGCAACGCATCCTTGCTTGCGGAGACTCAGTGGCGGGATGCCACAACCAGTAATCCGGGATCAAGCCGTGAACTTATGGTACCGCCGCCTTGGGAAGCCAGCTGCCCTGGGCTGGACACACAGCTGCTTCGCTGCGCAAGGTCCGTAATACGTTCCGTGCGCCGCGAAGCACTGTTGCCCGCTGTTTGCCGCTATCTGGCGGAAACCGAGGCGCTGGTCACCCCACCCCGAGTGGATTGGACCATGACAGAAGTGACTTGTCGACTTGGTCCGGGCTTGAGTCTCAACTGCCAGTTGTTGGTGGTGTCCACCACAGCCGTGCCAATCTTTTCAACCGGTGTGCCCGGCGTTGTGTTGTAGATGATGACCCTGGTCCCTGGCGTCAATGCTCCTGAAACTCCCGGCAGCGTGGCGGTTCCGGTCAACTTGAATTCCTTGTTGACCCGGTGCCTTGCGTCGCTGGCTACCGTCACGTTATCGGAGACGAGGTTGAGTTCGACTGTTGCCGGATCGCTCTCCGAGCCGTCGTCCTTGCCCACGACAAGTTGCATCTTGATGACCTCTGTTGTTGTCACCGGCGAAGGGGCCGTGTCCGAGGTCGTGGCGAAGTATGGAACGGTGACGGTCGGCGAGGCACTGGTGTCGCTCGAGAGCGTAACCGGCATACCCGAGACCTGAGTCCATTTGTAGGTGTCCGCCCCGCTCGACGTCGAACCGTCCAACACGAGACTGCCTCCGTAGTTGATGTTCGCCGACTCCGGGGTGGCCCGTGCGACCGCGGGTTCTGCAGGGTCCTGTCCGGTGTCCGGTGCGGGGTCTTGCACAGGACCCGGATCCGGTGCCGGCGCAATCGGAGCTTGGCCCTCCGGCGTCGCTTCACCGCCCACAATGCTGACATCCACCGACGCCTTGGCACCAGTCGAGTCCTTGACAATGACACGTTCCGGAGGCGCCGACACGGCAAAGGCAGCGCTTTGAGTCGCTTGGGCGGTGGCGCCCGGGTCCAGGGCCCCCAAGCCTTCGGCGGTCAATGCATTACCGAACCTGCTGGCCGCGGCAACGTTGAGGAGCGTGCCGTCATAGGTGGCCTCCAGGCCCGAGATCCCATGCGGCTTGGTGACGTCGACGACGGAATTGCTGACGGGCTTGTCACCAATGTTGCTGATCTTGATCTGGGTAGGGGCATCTCCCTCAAACTTGATGCGTGCGTAAAAGCGCTTGCTTGCCGGATCCGTTTCCATGGGTGTGGTTGCGAACTTGCCCGCTTGGCCTTCTATCTGGAGCTGGGTGCCTTCACTAGACGCGAATACATCGATCATGTTTCCTTCAAGAAGGGCCTTTTTCCCCTCGACACCCGTGTTGGTGGAAATCTTGCCCTGAAGTGAGAATTGGTCCGTGGACAAATTCAGCCCGCCGCCGGTGACGGAGAACTGATTGTAGCCAAAGGGGCTTCCCGTCACGGTGTGTTCCTGTCCCGGGTCGCCGAGGTAACCCTCCGGAGCGGCAGGAGCCGTAGCCGGATCCCACATCAGGAAGGGGCCGACGTTGCTCTTCAGTGCAGTGGTGAAGTTTCCCTGCGCCGGTGATATGTCCTCGACGAGTTTGCCGTCACCGGCATCGTCGGTGTCGATCGTCATTGAACCATAGGGATGCCTGAAGGTCAGGGTCGTGTTGGCAGCTGCCCCTCGCACTGTGACACGTTGGCGTCCGAAGACTACCTGGTCACCGGCCTGCACCTGGTTGGCGAACGCGGCCTCAAGCCCGAGGACCAGAACTGCCCGTCCGCCGCCCGGTAGGTCCAATGTCGTGGAAGCAAGCATGTAAAACGCTTCCTCCGGGAAATTGTCTGGGAACGAGATCGGTGCTTCGTCGTTCGGGATGTCCCCGGCGGCGAATCCGCAGTATGGGTTTTCAAAATCAAGGCACAACTCCACGCGCGTGCCGATGCTGTCCTGATACCAGCTGGGGTAGCCGTGGTCCGTGTTCACCGGCCCCACTGCCACGATGCCACCGGGGTTCTTCTGCACGACTTCGGTCGCGGCTTGTGCGGGCGTAATGGTCGCCAGTGCCAGTAGGCCAATGGCCATCAGCGCGATCTTTGGTTTCTGCGATCCCCTGCTGCGTGCACGTGGCGCAGACGATGCGGGATGGGTGAATTTCATGTCGACTCCTTGGACGAGCTAAAAGATACACACACTGTGCATGGCCCACCCTTGGGAAACCTTGATGCCGACAATCACCGAACGATCGTGCTTTTCGAATGAAATGGATGCCCTGTTTCCGACTGGAGATGCCCCTCGACGTGGGAAATCGCCGTCAAAAAAACGAGGGCCCCGCCTGGGGATGCGGGACCCTCGCCTGCGCCCAACCCTTTGAGGACGGCGCCGGGCCCGACCTGGGGATAGGGGGGGTATCCGCTGGTCGGCCCTAACGGTGCAATCGCGCGCCTCATTGCGCCTTCGCATGTGGCACCTGTTGCGCTTACCGAGTGCGACCGTGAATCGATTCTGTCCATGTCACCCTATGAAAAGCCTAGGTAGCTTGGGCTTATGAGATAGGAGGCGCTTTTGTCGAAGGCTGGCCACGACGCGAAAGCGCGGAGGATTTTCCACGTGGACGGATTTTGTCTGGGCGCCCAACGAACGTGCGGCGCTGTCGGCAGATCGCGCGGGCCTCGAAAAGGGTCAAATCCCGCCAGGCGAATTCTCCCGGTTCCTACCGTTGCCTACAACGCGAAAATCCCTCGAAGCGGTGGTGGTTGAACGTGACTCTCGGCGCGCTGTAGCCAGTGGTGCTGCGTGAATTCTCACGGCAACGGCGACGTCACACCGTTTGTCCTGTGGCAAGTCCAAATCCGGCTATTGTCGAACCGGCTCCAGCTCCGACGGCGGTCTTGCGCCGGAACCACTCAAATGGAAATCCGCGCGAGAACCACGCGCGCAGCCGCCGGGGACTACTGCAATGTCGCTCGAAGCGCGCGGCTATCGAGTGGCTGCGGCCGCACGCGGAAATCCTCCCCGCCATGCACGGACAGCAGCTCAAGCGCGTCGCTTCCATGGCTCCGCCAAAGCAAACGAAGTAACAACGGGATCGGAAATACCGGGAACCGTTCTCTCCGCCGAAGTAAGCGAATGGATATGTTGCAATGACTCACCAGGGTGGGCCCTACCGGGATCGAACCGATGACATTCACGGTGTAAACGTGACGCTCTACCAGCTGAGCTAAAGGCCCTTGGCACTACTGAATTCGTT
The DNA here is from genome assembly GCF_045798545.1 of Paeniglutamicibacter sp. ORCA_105. Taxonomy (NCBI): domain Bacteria; kingdom Bacillati; phylum Actinomycetota; class Actinomycetes; order Micrococcales; family Micrococcaceae; genus Paeniglutamicibacter; species Paeniglutamicibacter sp. ORCA_105. The sequence continues at coordinate 32,534 of NZ_JBIXLM010000038.1, forward strand.
TGGTTTTGGATCCGCCGGAAGTGTTCGTGACAAGAATATGACTGTGGCAATGTACCCGCCCGAGCTGTCGAATAGACGCAAGAATTCTTCGACACCTGTTAGGTGAGTAGGTCCAGTGCCTCTCGGTAGCGCGCGATGGCGCGCGCCTCATGGATGGATGAACTAAACGAATCCACCACACGACCCTTCTGGATGAGGAACGTGTGCCGCGTTGCCGCGCCGGACTCGTTGTTGAATGCGCCATAGCACTTCGCTACGGCACCGTGCGGCCAGAAATCGGCCAACAGATCAAACCCGAAATGGGCCTGGTCCGCGTAGGTGCGCAATGCGTATTTGTGATCCACCGAAACGCCCATGATGCGGGTGTTACGTATGGCAAATTCCTCGCGAACCTGTTCCAGCTCTTCAAGTTCCGACCCGCAAACCGCGGAAAACGCGAACGGGTAAAAGACCATGAAGTAGGCCTGCTCCCCCAGTGCCCGGGACTCGATGAGTTCACCGTGCTGGTTGGGAAGGGCGAAGACCGGGGCCGTTTGACCGGCCCGAGGCGTCGGGGAAATGTTCCCCGCTGCCGGATGTGATGATTCCACGCGCTAGTTCTTGCGGCGCGCAACAAGTCGAGTGGCCGACCAATCCTCCGAAACACCCTCGGTGTTTGTGACATGGAGGCCTGCGGTGGGAGCATCTGCCTGGATCGAGGCGGGTGACACATGGCCATCTCGTCCCGGTTTCGGGGTCAAGAGCCATACGACCCCCTTTTCATCCAGGTTGACCAGCGAATCAACGAGGGCATCGATAAGATCCCCGTCGTCGGCGCGCCACCAATAGACGATTCCGTCCACAACCTCGTGGTCTTCCTCTGTCAGTAGTTCGGAACCCACTGCTTCCTCAAGGGAATCGCGCAGATCAAAGTCCACATCGTCGTCGTACCCGAGTTCCTGGATCAGGTCCCCGTCTTTGAAGCCCATTTTGTGTGCGGCTTCGTGCTTTGCCGGTGCGGCGTCGCTCACGTCACTCCTCCTGCTGCTGTAAAGCGTCTGGTTACAACCAAACACCCTTTTTGCGCTCTCATCAAGCGCAGAGGCTTCAACACGCCGAAATAGTGACGACTTCGACCTGATTTCGTCTCTCGGCGCATTGCCTGTGTAACTCCAAAACGTCGCATGTGTTGAGCCCAGATACGTTTTGGGTGGTCATGCGCATTAGAGTGTAACCGGCGGTCCGCGACCAACCACCCTTGGGGAACGGGCCACAACTTTGGCGCTTGCACCGCCACTGCGGTTCGAGGCATGCAATCTAGCGCTCGGCCCGCAGTCCCCGCTGTACCCCATAACGAGGAGAAGATGGACGTGGCTGTAGAGGAACACATTTCTCACATCCGTAGCGGCTTGACTAGCCAGTTGCCGGACCGGGATCCGGAGGAGACCGCCGAATGGATTGAGTCCTTCGATGATCTGGTCGAAACCCAAGGCACCGAGCGTGCCCAGTACATTGTTCGTTCATTGCTCCAGCGCGCTGGCGCCAAGAGCGTGGGCGTCCCCATGGTCACCACCACCGACTACGTCAACACGATCCCGGTGGACCAGGAACCGGAGTTCCCCGGCGATGAACAGATTGAACGCCGCTACCGCGCCTTCATGCGTTGGAATGCCGCCGTCATGGTGCACCGCGGGCAGCGCCCCGGGGTAGGCGTCGGCGGACACATCTCCACTTACGCCGGAGCGGCGACCCTGTACGAAGTGGGCTTCAACCACTTCTTCCGGGGCAAAAGCCACTCGGGCGGCGGTGACCAGGTCTTCTTCCAGGGCCACGCCTCCCCCGGTATGTACGCTCGCGCCTTCCTCGAAGGACGCTTGAGCGAAGAGGACATGGACGGGTTCCGGCAGGAAAAGTCCCGCGAGGGACATGCACTGCCGTCCTACCCGCACCCGCGCTCGCTGCCGGACTTCTGGGAATTCCCCACCGTCTCCATGGGCATTGGCCCGATGAACGCGATCTACCAGGCGCAGTCCAACCGCTACCTGCAGAACCGCGGCATCAAGGACACCTCCGACCAGCACGTCTGGGCCTTCCTGGGCGACGGCGAGATGGACGAGCCGGAATCGCGCGGCCTGTTGCAGCTTGCCGCCAACGAGAAGCTCGACAACCTGACCTTCGTGGTCAACTGCAACCTGCAGCGTCTTGACGGGCCGGTTCGCGGCAACGGCAAGATCATGCAGGAGCTTGAGGCATTCTTCCGCGGCGCCGGCTGGAATGTCATCAAGGTTGTCTGGGGCCGCGAGTGGGATGCCCTGCTCGATGCCGACACCGACAACTCCCTGGTCGACATCATGAACCAGACCCCGGACGGCGACTACCAGACCTACAAGGCCGAAAACGGCGCCTTCGTCCGCGAGCACTTCTTCGGAAAGTCCCCGCAGACCAAGGAACTCGTCGCCAACCTGACGGACGAGGAAATCTGGAACCTCAAACGAGGCGGCCACGATTACCACAAGGTCTTCGCCGCGTACAAGGCAGCGACGGAGTTCAAGGGCAAGCCGACGGTCATCCTGACCAAGACCGTCAAGGGCTACGGCCTGGGCCCCCACTTCGAGGCCCGCAACGCCACGCACCAGATGAAGAAGATGACGCTCGGGGACCTGAAGGCCTTCCGCGACCACCTGCGCATCCCGATCACCGACGAGCAGCTTGAAGCCGACCCGTACATGCCGCCGTACTACCGTCCGGAGCAGGACTCGGCCGAGTACAAGTACATGATGGAACGCCGCGAGGCCCTGGGCGGTGCCGTGCCTTCGCGCCGGACCAAGTCCAAGGAAATCCACCTCCCGGAGGAGAAGGCCTACGAGGTCGCCGCCCGCGGATCGGGCAAGCAACAGGCCGCCACCACCATGGCCTTCGTGCGTCTGCTCAAGGACCTGATGCGCGACAAGGAATTCGGCAAGCGCGTCGTGCCGATCGTTCCCGACGAGTCCCGCACCTTCGGCATGGACTCGTTCTTCCCGACCGCGAAGATCTACAACCCTGACGGACAGAACTACCTGTCGGTGGACCGCGAACTGGTCCTTGCCTACAAGGAGTCTCCGGTAGGACAGCTGATCCACCCGGGCATCAACGAAGCCGGCGCGGTTGCCGCCTTCACCGCCGCGGGCACCGCCTACGCCACGCACGACGAACCGTTGATCCCGATCTACGTGTTCTACTCGATGTTCGGCTTCCAGCGCACCGGCGATGCCTTCTGGGCAGCCGGCGACCAGATGACCCGCGGGTTCATCATGGGCGCCACCGCAGGTCGCACCACGCTGACCGGAGAGGGCCTGCAGCACGCCGACGGGCACTCCCCGATCCTTGCCTCCACCAACCCTGCCGTGATCACCTACGACCCTGCCTATGGGTACGAGATCGGTCACATCATGAAGGCCGGCCTGGAGCGCATGTACGGCGGCAAGCACGAGGACCCGAACGTGATGTACTACATCACGATCTACAACGAGCCCTACCAGCAGCCCAAGGAACCGGAGAACCTCGACGTTGCCGGCGTGCTCGGCGGCATCTACCAGGTCTCCCCGGCCACCGTCGACGGACCGCGGGCCCAGCTGCTCGCCTCCGGTGTGGCAGTGCCGTGGACCATTGATGCACAGCGCATCCTGGCCGAGGACTGGGGGGTGTCGGCCGATGTCTGGTCCGTGACCTCCTGGAACGAGCTGCGCCGCGACGGCCTGGAGTGCGAGGAGCAGTCGTTCCTTGACCCGGCTGCCGAACCGCGCGTGCCGTTCGTGGCCCAGCAGCTGGCAGGTGCCACCGGCCCGATCGTTGCGGTGACCGACTACATGAAGGCCGTGCCGGACCAGATCCGCCAGTTCGTGCCCAATGAGTTCGCCACCCTGGGCGCCGACGGGTTCGGTTTCTCCGACACCCGCGCCGCCGCACGTCGCTTCTACAAGATCGACGCGCACTCGGTGGTTGTTCGCACCCTGCAGATGCTGGCCAAGCGCGGAGAGGTCGATGCCTCGGCTCCGGCCGCCGCCTTTGCCAAGTACAAGCTCGACGACGTCACCGCAGGCACCAGCGGCAACGCGGGCGGCGACGCCTAACCGGTCCTGAGCACGGGTCGACAGCGGTGGCGCGGATTCCCTTCCACAGGGGGTCCGCGCCACCGCTGTTTTTGTGCCCGACTCGAATCGCTCCCGACAGAACCTCGTGACAATACCCTCCAGCACGAAGCACCGGCACGGGGAAGACATCGGTCTTCGTTGTGTGAACCATACAAAATAGTTAGGTGGCTCGATGATGCGTATGCTCGTTCTATGAGTGATGAGCAAACGTCGAATCCGGCACAGCGGATCCGGCCCTTCCGGCAAGCCAAGGCCAGCCCGGAAACCCTCAAACGGCTCAAGCAGCACTTGGGCGTGCTCTCCACGGTGGCGCTGAAGCACCTGGACCAGTCGCTGCCCTGGTACCGGGGACTGCGGCCCGAGGAACGCGCGGCGCTGGGCTTGGTGGCGCAGAAGGGAATTGCTTCCTTCGTCTCCTGGTACGAACGACCCACCACGTCCCCGCAGTGGGTGCTCAACGACGTCTTCGGCGCCGCACCCACCGAACTGACGCGATCCATCAGCCTGCAAAAGGCCCTCCAACTGATCCGCACCATTGTCGAGGTCGTTGAATCCCAGGTTCCTGACATCGCCCCGGAGGCCGAGCACACGCAATTGCGCGAGGCGGTCCTGCGCTACTCGCGGGAGGTCGCCTTCGCCGCGGCCGACGTGTACGCCCGGGCGGCAGAGACGCGCGGTGCCTGGGACTCACGGCTCGAGGCCCTGGTGGTGGATGCCGTCATGCGCGGAGAATCCCAGGATTCCCTTCGCTCCAGGATTGCCGCCGTGGGCTGGAAGTCGCACGAAAACATCTTGGTGATGATCGGTGCAACCCCGGTCTCCTCCCAGGTTGGATTCGTCAGTGAACTCCGCCGCGCGGCAGCCCGCTATGCCCGCGACTCGCTGGTCGGCGTCCACGGTGAACGCGCCATCCTGATGCTCGGCGGCGTGGAAGCCGACCGTGCCGGGCTGGACCGGCTCGCCACGTTTTTCGGCGAAGGACCGGTGGTCTACAGTCCCTTGGCCCCGACGCTCAAGGAAGCCTCCGCCAGCGCCAAGGCAGCCTTCGCTGCCATCGCCGCCGCCAAAGCCTGGCCGCTGGCTCCGCGACCGGTGGATGCCGATGACCTCTGGCCTGAGCGCGTCATGAACAACGACTCCGAGGCGCGCGAGGCGCTGGTCTCGGGGATCTACAATCCGCTCATCAAGGCCGGAAACGGCCTGATTGAAACGCTGTCGAGCTATCTGTCACTGGGCCACTCGCTGGAGGGAACGGCCCGGGAGTTGTTCGTCCATGCCAACACGGTGCGCTATAGACTTAAAAGGGTGTGCGACGTAACCGGGTGGGATCCCTTGGTTCCGCGCGAGGCGTTCGTGCTGCAAACCGCGTTGGTGGTGGGTCGGCTGGACGCCGAAACAACCGAAAACTTGGCCGAAACGCGGCAATCGGTGCCGCGCAAGAGCCCGACCACCTTGTAGGATTCATACAAAAGCATGCCGACAAGTCGGTGTGCGAAAACAGCCGTCGAGACCGACATCTTTGGAAAGCTGGAGTAGTGCTAGCAATCGTGTGCCCTGGACAGGGCTCCCAGACCCCCGGATTCCTTTCTCCGTGGCTCGAGGTTCCGGGTGTTTCCGAACATCTCGCCGGACTCTCCGCCATCACGGAGCGCGACCTGACCGCCCACGGGACGGTGTCGGACGAAGAAACCATCAAGGACACCGCGGTGGCCCAGCCACTGATCGTTGCCGCGGGCCTCATTGCCGCGCGGGCACTCTTTGGTGACGAGCTTCCGACGAACGTCGTGTTGGCCGGACACTCCGTCGGCGAGATCACCGCCACCGCGCTGGCCGGTGCCCTCAGCGAGCAGGACGCGATGGTGTTCGTGCGTGAACGCGCAAACGCCATGGCCTTGGCTGCGGCTGCCACCCCGACCGGCATGGCAGCGGTCCTGGGCGGAGACGCCGAAGAGGTCAACGCGGCTATCCTGGCGGCCGGGCTGACACCGGCCAACGCCAATGGAGGCGGCCAGATCGTTGCCGCCGGCACGCTGGAACAAATCGAGGACCTTGCAGCCAATCCCCCGGCCAAGGCTCGCGTGATTCCGCTCAAGGTCGCAGGCGCTTTCCACACCCACCACATGGCCCCGGCCGTCCAGGTGCTCCAGGAGCTTTCCGCAACACTGGAGGCCAAGGACCCGGCCATCACGCTGCTGTCCAACTACGACGGGCAGGCCGTGGCCGGTGGCGAAGCAAACCTTGCCTCGCTGGTCGCCCAGGTCTCGCGCCCGGTGCGCTGGGACAAGTGCATGGAGGAGCTCGCCGCACAGGGAGTCACCGGGATCATCGAGATTCCGCCCGCAGGAACCCTGGTGGGTCTTGCCCGCCGCGGCCTGAAGGGCATCCCGACCCTCGCGTTGAAGTCCCCCGAAGACCTCGAGGCGGCACGCGCCTTCGTACTCGAACACACCCAAGCATAGGAAGTTCCCGAATCATGACTGCAGTGATGAACCAAACCACCGCGCGCGAATTCAGCCGCATCCACGGCGTGGGCTCCTTCCGTCCCGACGTCATCGTCACCAACGACGACGTGTGCCAGTGGATCGACTCCTCCGACGAGTGGATCCAGCAGCGCACCGGCATCGTGACCCGTGCCCGCGCCGATGAGAACACCTCGCTGCTGGACATGGCCGAAGGCGCGGCCCGAGATGCCCTGGCTTCGGCCGGCATCGAGGCCAGCCAGATCGGTGCAGTCATCGTTTCCACCGTGACCTTCCCGTATGCCACCCCGTCCGCTGCCGCAGCACTGGCCGACCGCATCGGCGCCACCCCGGCACCGGCATTCGACATCTCGGCCGCCTGCGCCGGCTACTGCTACGGCGTGGCCCAGGCAGACGCACTGGTGCGTTCGGGTATGGCCGAATACGTGCTGGTCGTCGGTGCCGAGAAGCTCTCGGACGTCATCGACAACCACGAGCGCACCATTTCCTTCCTGCTCGGCGATGGCGCAGGCGCTGTCGTCATCGGTCCCTCGGACATCCCAGGCATCTCCCCGTCGGTTTGGGGTTCGGACGGCTCGAAGTGGTCCGCCATCGGCATGACCCATTCCCAGCTGGACCTGCGCGACGCCGTCCTGCAGGCCGAGTCCTCCCCGGAAGGCACCTCCCTGGTTGGCGGCACCGAGGCCCAGCTGTGGCCGACCCTGCGCCAGGACGGCCAGACGGTCTTCCGCTGGGCAGTTTGGGAAATGGCCAAGATGGCCAAGAAGGCCCTGGCGGACGCCGGACTCACCGCCGAGGACCTCGCTGCCTTCATCCCGCACCAGGCCAACATGCGGATCATCGATGAGATGGTCAAGCAGCTGAAGCTCCCGGAAACCGTGGTTGTCGCCCGCGACATCGCCACTTCCGGAAACACCTCGGCGGCCTCCATCCCCATGGCCATGGACAATATGCTCAAGGAGAACCCAGAGCTCTCCGGCGGTCTGGCCCTGCAAATCGGATTTGGCGCCGGGCTTGTCTTTGGAGCACAGGTCGTTGTCCTGCCCTAGGCTTAACCCCCAGGGACACAACCCATCATTCGGACCGCACACCTGTGGTCTGCATAGTCGTCGGGCTTGTTACCGGCAAACACAGAAAAGGAGCCATCATGGCTAGCAACGAAGAGATTCTGGCCGGCTTGGCCGAGATCGTCAACGAAGAGACCGGCCTGGAGACCGAGGCAGTCGAAATGGACAAGTCCTTCACCGAGGACCTGGACATCGACTCCATCTCGATGATGACCATTGTCGTCAACGCCGAAGAGAAGTTCGACGTGAAGATCCCGGACGAAGAGGTCAAGAACCTCAAGACCGTTGCAGATGCAGTGAACTTCATCGCCGGCGCACAGGTCTAAGCCAGGTAGTGATGCGTCCCCTTGAAGCGTGTTCCCTCGCGGAAGCACGTTTCAAGGGGAAGCATCGTTTTCATTTCATGTTTCCCGGTTGGCAGGCCCTGAGGCGCCAACAAGCTTTGCCGGTTTCTTCACCGATCCCCAGATTGTCGATTCAATCCGGACACCGTCCATTCGGCCGCGTTCCGACGCTTGGATCGCGCGCTAGCCTCGCTAGCCGTTTCGCCCCCAACCAGTAGAGAGTTTCAACATGGCTCGCAAAGTTGTTATCACCGGCCTTGGTGCCACCACCCCCATCGGCGGGGACGTCCCGACCCTGTGGGCCAATGCCCTCAAGGGTGTGTCCGGCGCCCATCTGCTGCCCGACGAGTGGGTTGAAACCTACAACCTTCCGGTGAAGTTTGCCGCCAAGGCCTCGACCCCGGCCTCGGAGGTCCTCTCACGCGTTGAAATGAAGCGCATGGACCCGTCCACCCAGTTCGCCGTTGTAGCCGCGCGCGAGGCCTGGAAGGACGCGGGCATCGAGGAGATGGACCACGACCGCCTGGCCGTGGCCTTCGCCACCGGCATCGGTGGGGTCTGGACCCTGCTCGACGCGTGGGACACCCTGAAGGAAAAGGGCCCGCGTCGCGTGCTGCCGATGACAGTACCCATGTTGATGCCCAATGGACCGGCAGCTGCCGTGTCGTTGGACCTGGGTGCCCGCGCCGGCGCGCACACCCCGGTTTCCGCCTGCGCCTCGGGCACCGAGGCCATGCACATCGGTCTTGAGCTGATCCGCTCGGGCAAGGCCGACGTGGTGATGTGCGGCGGAGCCGAAGCAGCCATACACCCCATGCCCATGGCCTCCTTTGCCGCCATGCAGGCCTTGTCCAAGCGCAACGACGACCCGGAGCATGCTTCGCGTCCGTACGACATCGACCGTGACGGCTTCGTCATGGGCGAAGGCGCCGGTGCCTTGGTGCTTGAGGCCGAGGAGCACGCCATCGCCCGCGGTGCGACGATCTACGCCGAACTGGCAGGCACCTCCGTGACGGCCGATGCCTACCACATCACCGCACCTGACCCGCAGGGCCTGGGTGCCACCCGAGCGCTGAAGGCGGCCATGTTTGACGGCCTCATCCAGCCAGAAGACGTGGTCCACGTCAATGCGCACGCCACCTCCACCCCGGTGGGCGACAAGCCCGAGTACACCGCCCTGCGCGCCGCCCTGGGTTCGCACCTAGACAAGGTATGCGTCTCGGCCACGAAGTCGCAGATGGGCCACCTGCTGGGCGCCTCCGGCGCAGTCGAATCGGTCCTGGCCGTGCTGGCCGTTTACCACCGCAAGGCTCCGGTCACCATCAACCTGGAAAACCAGGATCCGGAAATCCCGTTGGACGTCGTCGTCGGCACGCCGCGTGAGCTGCCCGAGGGCTCCATCGTCGCCCTGAATAACTCGTTCGGCTTCGGCGGACACAATGCCGTGGTTGCCATCCGAAGCGTCTAGTACGCACGCAGGCGCAGCCTGAGGCACCAAAGAG
>NZ_JBIXLM010000039.1:0-41667 GCF_045798545.1 Paeniglutamicibacter sp. ORCA_105
CCCCCCCCCCCCCCCCCCCCCCCCCCCCCCCCCCCCCCCCCCCCCCCCCCCCCCCCCCCCCCCCCCCCCCCCCCCCCCCCCCCCCCGCTTCTCCCCCTGCAGGGACGAGGTCCGGTTTCGAGCTATTTGGTCCAGGGCGATCTCCGGATGATCTCCACGAAGTCGGCCAGCACGTCGGCCTTGGCGTTGCGAAAGGCCGTGGCGGGGCGCTCCTTCCGGCCCTTGGCGAAGGCTGCCATGATCTGGTTCTTGAAATTCGGCCCGGGGTTAATCAACCGCCGGGGACGCCCGGCGATAGCCATCCAGCGTGGTGAAGAACGGGGAGGGCTCCAGCGTCGGGTCGCCCGTGTAGCCAAGATCCCGGGCAACCGACTCGAACGGGGAATAGGGCGAATCGGTGTCCGCCAGGCCTTCATCCATCGCACTGGCCGCAACGGCGGCCACGCGGGCCTCGATGTCGATCGCCTCTTGGAGCGCTTTCCGGGCACCGAAGGCATCCAACTCCACATCGTAGGCCACCCCGTCGGCGCCACGGTAGGGGTGTCCGAGGTACAGATGGTTCGGTCGCACCTCGTCGCGCAGGTAGATCAGGGATTTGCGGTAGGCCTCCGGATCCTCGTACCCGGGGAACCCGTTCGCGGCACCGTGGATCTGCACCGCGTCGCCCACTAAGACCGAGTTCTGCCCGTCCACAACGTAGGCCACCGAGCCTTCGGTGTGGCCCGGGATGTGGTGGACCGAGACGGTCACGTCCCCGCCCAGGGACAGGATCTCGCCGCCGGAGACCAGGACGTCGGGCTCCATTTCCCCGGAGATCACCTGGCCCGCCGCCTTGGTCTGGTTGTCGATTCCGGCGGGATCGTTCAGGTACTGTGCCCGCACGTCCACGTACTGTTCCAGGTGCGCGGCCCGCGAGCGCATTAGCGGTGCGTCCTTCTCGTGGATGACCACCTTGGCGCGGCGGCCGGTCAGCTCCCACAAGGCGAATGCGCCGCCCATGTGGTCGATATGCCCGTGGGTCAGCAGGATCCAGCGCACATCCTCGATGTTCCGCCCCAGCTTCCTCAGCTCCTCCACCATGCCCTCGGAAGGTGAGGAGGCAATCCCGGTGTCCACGATGGCGGGCTCGGGAGCGTCGATGTAGAAGCTGTAGAGACCGAACCGGCCCCAGGGCGACACCAGCGGGTGGACGTTCACTTCTTTGCTCATCGATTTTCTCCTTGTATCGGAACCTGGCGAGGGGTCCACCACCATCATCGGCCACGCCAGTGGCGTGCCGCGCCTTTCGGCCCGCTGCGCAGTCCACGCGACGCATTGCGACCTGAGGACTTGGACACTTCAACTTTATTATAATAATATGTAAATGTCATGCTCCGCAAAGCGTGCCCGCCAGAGGGAAGCCTGGCACCAAAGACGTTGACAAGGAAGTTGCACACCCATGACCGATTTCACGATGTTCAATGCCGGCGGCCAGCCGATTGCCATCCGCAAGGACCTGCGCGTGCCGATGCGAGACGGCGTCATCCTTGCCGCCGACGCCTACCAGGGCACCGATGACAAGCCGCGCCCTGCCCTCGTTGCGTTGAGCCCCTACGGCAAGGAACTCCAGGCCCTGGCCCTGACCACTCCCCCGCAGCGCCGGCCCTCGCCCATGTGGGACGGCTGCATCGAGGCCGGCGACATCGCCCGCATCGTGGCTGAGGACTACGTCCACGTCATCGGCGACCTGCGCGGCTCGGGTGACTCCGAGGGCGAGCACATCGGCAACTACAACGCCGGCGGGGTCTCCCTGGGCCAGGACGCCTACGACTTCATCGAGTGGGTGGCGGCCCAGCCGTGGTGCGACGGCAACGTCGGCATGGTCGGCATCTCCTACTTCGGCTCCATGCAGGTGCTCGCCGCCGCGGAGCGTCCGCCGAGCCTCAAGGCAATCTTCGTCTCCGGCGGCCACTACGACTTCTACGAGACCACCTACCACGGCGGGGTCATGTGGTTCATGCCGCGTGCCGCGCGCGAGGGCCGCGGAGGCGACTCCGGCTGGGCCTTCACCGACGGGGTGAAATCCCGCATGGTTGAGAAGTACTCCAAGGAAGAGCTCAGCGAGCTCGTCACAAAGCGCCTTGAGGATCCCGACGTCGCCGCCTGGCCGAATCTGGTCCACGTGCTGAACTACCCCAAGAACCATGAGGCATGGTTCGACATCGTCATGAACGAGTTGGACGGCGACTGGTACGAGGAACGCAACCCGATCAACCTGGCCAAGAACATCGATATCCCGGTCTGGCTGCAATTGGACCAGGGCCGCGGCTGGACGCTGGATGGAACCATTGAGCTCTTCGATACGCTCAAGGGACCCAAGAAGCTGGACATCGGACCCTACCCGCCGATGCAGTCGCGCCCGTTCATCGAGGAGCACGACAAGATGTTCAGGTGGTACGACTACTGGATCAAGGGCATCGAGAACGGCGTGATGGACGAACCTGCCGTGAGCGTCTTCGTCGAGGGCTCGCGCGAAACCGTCACAGCCGATTCCTGGCCGCCGAAGGAGATCGAGTACACGAACCTCTACCTGCGCCCGCGCCACAAGCTCTCCACCGAGCCCGAAACCATGGGTGTTGAATATGTCGCCCCGGACGGCTTCTACCAGGCCCCGCTGACAGTGACGGACAAGGTGGAGATCATCAAGTGGGAGACCCCGGTCTTCGAGGAAGCCTGCGAAATGATGGGCACCGGAGCCGCACACATCTTTGCCGAGATCGATGCCGTGGACACCAACTTCATCCTGCGCCTGTGGGACTACGCGCCCACGAGCAAGCGCCAGCTGATCACCACCGGCTACCTCAAGGCCTCGCACAATGAGCTCGACGAGCGCACCACCGAGGGCAACCCGTACCACCCGCATACCCGCGCGGTGCCGGTCGAGCCCGGGAAGATCGAGGAGTACGTGCTGCGCCTCTACCCGTTTGCGAATACCTTCATGCCCGGTCACAAGCTGGTGGCGGAGCTCTCCAACGCCGAGCCGCTGAGCGACGAGCACAACTCGTTGCTTCCCCCCGACGCCTTCCACCTGCCGGTGGGCCGGCCCGTCACGCACAAGATCTACCGCGACGCCGCACACCGGTCCCGGCTGGTACTGCCGTTCACCACGGGCAAGGCGGCCGGCGCCCAGGAGAATTAAACCCCCGGGCAAAGCGCTCTCGAATGGGCTGAGGCCGCGACCTCCAGGATTCTCCTGGAGGTCGCGGCCTCAGCCGTTAAAGAAGGTGGAAGGAATGCCCTTCCACAGTGGCCGGCAATGGCCACCGGGGCAAAGCGCAATGCAGGATGGTCCCCTGAACGACAGTGCGCCGCCCCAGGGGGAAACCCATCCGGTCGCGTCCAAGTCATTCGAGCACTTCGCCGATGTCATGAATCCGACAGGCGAGCCACGCATTTCGCCCAGCCGGAAACTTCGCCCCCTTGGTTTGGTGCCCCACCGCAATTACGGACGCCAAAGGCCGGGCACCGTCGAAAACGGTGCCCGGCCCTTGGCGTGAAACCAGTAATTGCTGCGGCTATGCGCGCTCGGGAAGAGCGGCATCCATGTCCGGTTCCTCGGCGCCCCGCAGCCCGAAGTAGCTCAGGGCCGCCGCCGCCAGGGCGGCGATCGCCACCACCAGATAGGCCTGGGTGAATCCGGCGCCCAGGGCCGCAAGTGCGAATTCGCTCCCAGCGGCTCCGGGGACGCCCTCGGGCAGGGAATTCAGCGCGATCGGGCCGCCGGCCTCGGCGATCCCCATGGCGGGTCCGAGCTGGTCCGGAGTCAGGTTGGAGGTTTGCAGGGAGACAGCCAGGCGGCTTCCTGCCGCACTGAGGGCCACGGCGCCGACCAGCACCGGCCCCAGCGCGAAGCCGAGGTCGCGCAGGAGGTTGGTGGTGGCCGAGGCCATTCCGGTCAGCTGGCGCGGCACCGAGTTCACCGCGATGGCGGTCATCGGGCTCAACGTGAAGGCGAAGCCCAGGCCCACCAACAGGCAAGGCAGGATGAAGGCGGTGACGTTGCGGTCCAGCACGTCGAAGCCCGAGGCGATCAGCGCGCCGGCACCCATGGCAGTGAAGCCGAGGGTCATCAGCCAGCGGGAGCCGAAGCGCGCCTGCAGGCGTGAGATGATCGGGATCAGCACGAAGGCCGGGCCCTGCAACAGCAGGAAGAGCAGCCCGAGGAACAACGGGTTCTGGTGCTGCACCGGACCAAGCCACATGCTGGTGGTGAAGCAGGCGCCCAGGAAGGCGAACATTCCCACAACCGCAACCAGCGAGGAGACGGTGAACTGCCGGATGCGGAAGAGCCGCAGGTCAAGCAGCGGATCCTGGACCTTCAGCTCGATGGCCACGAACACCGCAAGCAGCACCGCGCCGACGATGAGGGAGCCGAGCACGTAGCCGGTGCCCCAACCGGCCTCGGGGCCCTGCACCAGGCCGAAAAGCACCAGGATCAGACCTGCGGCAAAGGTGAGTTGGCCCCAGATGTCCACGGATCGGGGGTGGGCGGAAAATGCCTCGCGGGCCAGCAGCGCAGTGAGCACCAGAGCGACCACGGACACGACGGCGACCACGGCGTAGGCGTTGCGCCAGGAGCCGAGACCGGCCATGACCCCACCGAGCAGCGGGGAGAGCGCCGAGCCGGCGGACAGGAAGCCGGCCCAGATGGCGATGCCCCGGATGCGTTCACCCATGTTGCGGCTCACCGCTGCAACAAGCGCCAGGGAGGCGGGGAAGATCGCGCCGGCTCCCAGGCCGTTGATGGCCGAACCCACCCACATCATTTGAACGGTGGGCGCCATGGCGCAGACCACGGAGCCGACTGCCACGAATGCGGCGCCGCCGATCACCAGCTTGCGGTGGCCGAACTTGTCGCCCAGCAATCCGAAGGTCAGCTCGAAGACGACAACCAGCACCATGAAGGACGCGGTGATCCAGGTCAGCTGGGATCCAACGGTGTTGAAGGTGCTCTGGAACTCGCCGTTCAACGCGCCGGGCAGGGCGTTGGCGATCTGGGCGACCATCACGGTCAGCGAGGCCGCGACCATCGTGCCGCGAATCGATCGCTTGGCCAGGGAGGCCTGTTGTGGCGGTTGGGACTGGGTGGCCGCCGGCAGGCTGGCTTCCGAATCGTGGCTCATGGGGGATGACTCCTTGGTTTGCGGTGTGATGAAGACTGGGGAGGGGGGACCCGGCTGCCGGATGGCGGTGGTCCAATCTCCGGCACAAGGCCGCACCCAAAGGCGGCCTGCAAGGGGGGTCCCGTACGTCCAGTTTCGGCGTTCCTGCCTGCTGGACGGGGAAGTTTTTGCGCTTCTGACGCGAAGCCGGAGCGACTATGGCCTGGCTCACGTGGAATTGCTAACAGCATGGCATCTGGCAAGACGGAGTGTCAAGTGAATTTAGCGGGACGTTCCACAATTTCGCAATTTCGCCAGGGCCCGTGCCCTGGGACCCCTGATGCGGGGCACGGGGACGGCACCTGCCGCGGACAGCAAAAAACCGCCCGGCCAATGGCCGGGCGGCAAAGATTCGGTGGGAATGGCACCGGGCTACGAGCCGAAGCCCTCGTCACAGAGAAGGCGGTACCAGGACTCGGTCATGATTTCCAGGGCCGTGTCACGGTCAACGACCCACCCGCGGCGGAACCAGCGAACGGAGAGGAACTCCAGCTCGCCGAAGGCGAGCGTGCACCGGATGCGGCGGCTTGGTGCCTCGAAGCGACCGGCCTCATCCAGTCCCGCCTGCATGTTCCCAATGGCATCGTCGAACCACGCATCGATGGAGTCCTGGATATCCGGCTCCACCGCCGCGGCCTGGTGCGAGACGGTGACGTAGTCCTTGATGTCCGGCCACTGGTCGAACTTCCGCTCCAGCCAGGTCTTCAGCGCCGCGCGGTCCCCCGAGGCCACGACCTCAGTCAGCGAGGGGTTGTCGATGCCCGTCAGCATTTCATCGGTGCGCTCCACAAGCGCACGCACCAGCTCGGCCTTGGAGCCGAAGTGCAGGTAGAAAGTCGCCCGGGTGGCACCAACCCGCGTGGCAATGTCATCGATGGTGGTCGCGGAGTACCCCTGCTCGGCAAATGCCGCCAACCCTTCCTCCAGCAAGCGCCGGCGGGTCATCTGTTTCTGCGCTTCCCTCAATGTGGCCATGGTCTTCAGCCTAGACGATTCCGTGCTTCTCCCGGACCTGGGGCGGGCACAGGGCAGTCACTCGAGATTCTGGTGTGCAGAATGTCCTGGCACCGGGAAGGAAACCGGCCCTACGGTTGATGAAACAGATCACAACGCCGCCTTTGGGCGCCGGCATAGCGAGGAGCAGCATGCAGTTCTACCAGGATGGCTACCGCCCGGGAGACCCGGACATCCGTCCCGCCGCCCCCGGACGCCGCGCACCGGGAACCTTCCCCGAGCAGGTGGACGTACTCATTGCCGGCACCGGCCCCGCCGGGTCGGTCCTGGCCGCCCAGCTGGCCGAGTTCCCCGACATCTCCACACTCGTGGTTGAGCGCCGCGAAGCGGCCCTCGAACTTGGGCACGCCGACGGCGTCGCCTGCCGCACCGTGGAAATGTTCAACGGCTTCGGGCTGGCCGAGCGCCTGATGCGCGAGGCCTACTGGGTCAACGAGACCAGCTTCTGGGGCCCTGACTCCGCCGACGGGATCGCACGCACCGGCCGGATCCAGGACGTCGCCGACGGCCTATCCGAATACCCCCACGTGATCGTGAACCAGGCCCGCATGCAGGACCTGCTGCTCGAGCACATGGCCAACTCCCCTTCCCGGCTGGTCCCCGACTACGGACTGGAACTCATCGACGTAACCGTCGCCCCAACCGGCGACTACCCCGTCACCGCGACGCTGCGCCGCACCGGGGCCGAGCCAGGGGCGGACATCACCGTCCGCGCCAAGTACGCCGTGGGCTGCGAGGGCGCCCGCTCGAACACCCGCCGTGCGCTGGGCATCAAGATGCAGGGCGATGCCCGCAACCACGCCTGGGGCGTCATGGACATGCTGGCTGTCACCGACTTCCCCGACATCCGCCTGAAGTCCGCCATCCAGTCGGCCTCCGGCGGCTCCATCCTGCTGATCCCGCGCGAGGGCGGCTACCTGGTGCGCCTTTACGTGGACCTCGGCGACATCGACCCGGGCGACCGCGAGGCCCGGAGCCGCTTCACCGCCGACTCGGTCATTGAGGCAGCGCAGAAGATCCTGCACCCCTACACGCTGGACGTGAAGGAAATCGCCTGGTGGAGCGTCTACGAGGTGGGCCAGCGCATTGCCGAGCGGTTCGACGACGTGCTGCCGGAAGACCGCGGCACCCGCACCCCGCGCGTCTTCATCGCAGGGGATGCCTGCCACACGCACAGCGCCAAGGCCGGCCAGGGCATGAACGTGTCCATGCAGGACGGCTTCAACCTGGGCTGGAAACTTGCGGCGGTTCTGCAGGGCCGCAGCCCCGAGGCCCTGCTGGACACCTATTCCGAAGAGCGCCAGGTCATCGCGCAGGAACTGATCGACTTCGACCTCAAGTGGTCCACCGCGATGGCAGCCAAGCCCAAGGACCCGGCCAACCCGGAAGCCGGCGGGATGGATGCCGCCGAACGCCAGGGCATCTTCACCCAGGGCGGCCGATTCACCGCGGGATTCGCCACCGACTACCGCCCGGGCATGATCACCGGGGAAGGGACCCACGAGCACCTGGCCTCCGGTTTCCCGGTCGGCGAGCGCTTCCACTCCTCACCGGTCATCCGGCTCGCCGATGCCAAGCCGCTTCAGCTCGGGCACCAGGCCCTGGCCGACGGCCGCTGGCGGATCTACGTGTTCGCGGACGCCGCACGCCCCGACGCAGCCGATTCGCGCCTTGCCGCGCTCTGCACCTTCCTGGCCGAAGACCCCGATTCCCCGGTGTGCTCCTTCACCCCCGCCGGCGCCGACGACGACGCGGTCTTCGACGTGCGCGCAGTGCTCCAGCAGGGCCACCGCGAGGTGGAACCCGGGGATGTGCCCGCGTTCCTGCTTCCGCGCAAGGCGCCGCTGGGACTCATCGACTATGAGAAGGTCTTCACCGCGGATGCGGCGAACGACATCTTCGTCGCGCGCGGGATCGACCGCGAGCTCGGCGCCATCGTGGTGGTCCGCCCCGACCAGTACGTGGCCCACGTACTGCCGCTGGATGCCCACGCGGAGCTGGCCGGCTTCTTCGCAGGCATCATGCGCTCCCCGGCGCTCGTCTGACCTTGCTGCGGTCGCGGATCAGCCCAACCCGCGACCGCCCGTAGGATTCTGTCGTGCAGAAGATTAATCGGATCGTCAAACGGCCCGTCCACGCCATCGAATCGGTGGAAAACGCCTTGCGCATCCTGGTGCTGTTGCAGGAACGCGATGCGCTGCGCATCGTCGATGCGGCCAGGGAGCTGGGAGTGGCACCCTCCACCGCCCACCGGCTCCTGGCGACCCTCGTCTACCGGGGCTTCGCGGTGCAGGATCCGCAGAAGCACTACGCCGCCGGCCCCAACCTGCACCTCGATGCGGCCCGGAATCCGGCCAGGAGATTGGTCGCCGCTGTGCGCCCGCAGCTCGAGGCGCTGGCCGCGGCGACGGGCGAGACGGTGAACTTGGTGGAGCGCGTCGGGGCGAGCGCCCGGTTCCGCCACAGCGTCGAAGGTCCGCAGCTGGTGCGGATCGGTGACCGCTCCGGAACCGTGCTGCCGGCCAGCACGTCCTCCGCCGGGTTGGCCGCACTCTCGGTCCTCTCCGATGCGGCCGTCGCCCAGCTCTACCGCCGCCGGGCAACCCGCAGCGACGGGAACGAGCTGGACGCCGAGGGCCTGGCGCACTTGCTCTCCGAACTCGCACAGGTCCGGGCCAGGAACTACGCGATCAACATCGGCCGCACCGAACCCGAGCTGGCGGCCATCGGCGCTCCCGTGGGTCCGCTGGCCAACGGGAAGTCCTTTGCGCTGTCCCTCAGCGCACCGATCTCCCGCGCCGGGGACCTGTAGGGTGCCAGGAACGTTTCGCTGCTGCTCGCGGCCTGCACCGCTATCCGCGGCTCCCTGGACACGCAACCCGAATGACGGATGGCCCCCGACACCGAGTGCCAGGGGCCATCCGTCCACGGGCCGGAACGGCTAAAGCACCAGGAACGGGACCAGCAGCGAGGTCACGAACAGGACCAAGGCGCCGCCGATCCGGTTGGTCAACGCGGCGAAGGGCATCAGGTGCATGCGGTTCGCGGCGCTGAGCACCGCGACATCTCCGCTGCCGCCGGTATCCGCCATGACCAGGCCCGGGGTGATGGAGGCTTCCACGAAGTTGAACTTCATGAGCCAGCCCAGGATGCCGGAGGTCAACGTTGCGATCAGCACCGTCACGACGGTCAGCAGGATGAACTTCGGGTTGCTCAGCGAGGCTACGACCTCGTCCATGTTGATGTAGCTGATGCTCACGCCCACCAGCAGCGCCGGGACCATGGTGGCACCCACCATGTCGCCCCAGTCGGCCGTGGATTCCTCGATGTCCTTGGGCAGCCAGCCGAAGATCTTCACCAAGGCGGCGGCAATGATGGTCCACGCGTAGGGGTGCAGGACCTCGAGGTAGGAGCCGACCAGCTGCCCGAAGATGAACAGTGCGCCGGCGAAGAGCAGCCCCTTGCCCAGGGCAATGAACGAGGAGGCCTCGTTCTTGGGCGGCAGGGAGAGCTCGGACTTCTTGCCCTTGATGCGCATCAGCTCGCCGTGGCCGTTGAAGCCGACGAAGAACTGCTTGCGGGTCTTGCCCAGCCCGTTGTAGATGCCGGCGATGATGATGCACACGATGTTGGCGACCACGACGGCCGACATCAGATCGCCCATGAAGGTCGCCGAATCCTCACCGGTGCGGGCCGCGTACATCTCGCTCATCGGCAGCGCGCCCACGCCCAGTCCTCCGGCCATGATGGGGGCGGCAATGAACAGGATGCCCTCCATGAACCCGAAGCCGGTGGCAGCACCCAGCAGACCGACCAACACGAACGTTGCCACGAGGCAGCCGATCAGCGGCACCGCGAAGCGGGGTCCGGCCTTCAGCAGCAGCGCGCGAGGCATGCCCAGGATGGAGCCGGCGATGATGGTGATGACGAAGAAGTCCAGGAACCCGTGTCCTTTGACGAAGTTCTCCACGACCTCCACCAGGTTCGCCGGCAGCAGGTCGAAGGACATGAGTGTGGCTGGAATGAACGTGCACAGCACCGTGGGCAGGCCGAAGTCGCGCACCACCGGGAACAGGTTGCCGATCCAGATCAGCAGCCCGCCGAGCAGGATCGTGACCGTGAAGCCCGAGAGCATGGAGTCGGGCAGTTTGCCGGTGGCCGCGGCAATGAACACCATGGCGGCAAGCACGATGAAGAGCGCCACCGGCAAGCTGGCGATCCGGGTGCCGCGCGGGCCGGGGAAGTGCGTGCCGCGCAGCTTGCCGACATGGGGTTCCACGCGGCGTTGGACGCCGGGTTCGTCGGGGTGCTGGTTCTCAAGGGTGGAAACGGGGTTTTCAATCTGAGACATCGTCGTCCTCGCAGAATGATGGGGCGCACCGGCTCCTGGCGGAGACATCCCGGCGTGCGGTGGATGGGAGGTGTTTCTAGTGCCCGGTCAGGGCGTTCGCCGGCAGTGCCGGGGAGTTGGACACCGCGTCGCGGCCCAGCTGTACTGCCCGGTGCAGAGCGGCTTCGTCGATGCCGGTCTCGTGCCCGGCGGCGTGCAGGTGGGCCACGAGTTCCTCGGTGGCGAGGTTCCCCGCCGCGCCCGGCGCGAACGGGCAGCCGCCGTAGCCGCCCAGCGCACTGTCATAGCGCGTGATGCCGGCCGCAATGGCCGCGTCCACGGTGGCCAACGCCTGTTCGTGGGCGTTGTGCAGGTGCAGGTAGTAGGTCAGCTCCGGCTCGCTGTCCTGGATGTGGCGCACGGAATCCATGACACGGTCCGTTGGGGTGGTGCCCAGGGTGTCGGCAAGTCCGATCTGGGTGATGCCCATGGCCTTGAACCCGCGCACCACGCGCAGCAGGTGGCCGGGATCGATCTCACCCTCGAAGGGGCAGGTGAAGGCCGTGGAGATCCCGGCGAAGAAGTTGATGCCGGGGTGGGCCGCGACGTCGGCGGCGAGGGATTCGAGTGCCCGCTCGATGCTGGACCCGGCGTTCGCGCTGCTGTGGGCCTGGCTGGCGGAGGTCACCACCTGGATGTCGGTGGCGCCGGCGGCAACCGCCCGCACGATCCCCTTGCCGTTCAGGGCCAGGGAGGTGAACGTCGCCCCGGTGCCGGTCGGCAGTCCGGTGAGTACCGCGACGGCGTCGCCCATCTGCGGCACACGGGCCGGGTTCACGAAGGAGGCGACCTCGAGCCGCTTCACGCCCGAAGCCATCAGCGCTTCGGCAATCGCGAGCTTGTCGCCCGTGGAGACGATGACGTTTTCGTCCTGCAGGCCGTCGCGCAGGAAGACGTCGGTGATGTGGATCTGCATGTCAGTTCTTCTCCTTAACGCCGAGCGAGTCGATTTCCTGGATGCTCAGGCCGGCCAGGTCGCGCAGGACCTCGTGGGTGTGTTCGCCGAGTTCCGGACCGACCCAGGCCACGCGGCCCTCGTGCCCGGGGATCTTGGGAACCACGCCGGGGAAGCGGATCAGCTCGGGTTCGTCCTCGATGATCACCTCGTGGGTTTGGATCATGTCGCGGGCCAGGTAGTGCTCGTCCTTGGCGATAGAGGGGGCGTCGTAGACCGGACCGGCCGGCACCCCGGCGGTGTCCAGCTCGTTGAGCACCTCGGCCAGCGGCATCGAGGACGTCCAGACGGCAATGGCTCCGTTGAGTTCCTCCTCGCGCGCCCCCCGGCCCTCGGTGGTCAGCAGGGTCGCATCGGCGGCGAGGTCTTCGCGTCCGATGGCCTTCATAAGGCGGATGAACACGGAGTTGGAGTTGCCGCCGATCACAACCTCCAGGTCGTCCCCGCACGGGTAGGAACCGGTGGGCACCACGCCCGGCAACGCGCCGCCGGTGCGCTTTCGGACCATGCCGTAGGCGTCGTAGTCCGGGACCAGGGACTCGAGCAGGGAGAAAACGCCCTCGTAGAGCGCCACGTCGACGATCTGCGGGCCCTCGCTTTGCACTCCCTTGGCCTTCTGGAACATCAGCATCAGCGCGCCGATCACCCCGTACAGACCGGAGACGGTGTCCCCGACGCTGGCTGCGGCGCGGCCGGCCGGACGGTCCGGTTCGCCGGTGATGTAGCGCAGGCCGGCGAAGGATTCGGCCGAGCTGCCGAAGCCTGCACGGTTCTTGTAGGGGCCGGTCTGCCCATAACCGGAGATGCGGACCATGACCAGGTTGGGGTTCGCGGCGTGCAGCTCCTCCGGGCCCAGGCCCCACTTTTCCAGGGTGCCCGGGCGGAAGTTCTCGATGACCACGTCGGTCTTGGCCACGATCCTCAGGATGGCCTCGCGGCCCAGTTCGCTGCGCAGGTCCAGGGCGACGGACTTCTTGTTTCGGCCCATGGTCCGGAAAAGCATCGACGTGGTTCCGCGGGTCTTGCGCCAGTCACGCAGCTCGTCGCCGCCCTCGGGCTTCTCGATCTTGATGACTTCGGCCCCGAAGTCACCGAAGAGCCGCGCGGCGAACGGGGCGGCAATGAAGCTTCCCAGTTCCAGCACGCGGATCCCGTCCAGCGGCAAGGTGCTGCCCGGGAGGTGGAGATTTTCAGTCATGGTCTTCGCCCTTTTCCTCGGTGACTACATCGAAATTTCCCACACAATGGGATATGATTCCCTGCAGGCAGGAAGACAGTAGCAAGTGATTCAGGACACAGCAAGAGGCGTTGCGGCAAAAGCTTCGCATCCAGCGACCCGACCCCGGTCCTTGGGCGCGAAACCCGACATCACGGACTGTTTTCTTGATTCAGGAAAAATTGCGTCACAACCCACGGGCGGCAGGCACGCTCGCCCACACCATGAGGAGACAGTCATGGCCGAGTCGGCAGCAACCAGCAACCGCATGCTCGAACGAGTCGCCATGGTCCTTGATGCGGTGGATGGTTCGTCGGCCTCGGCCAGCGAACTGGCACGGCGCACCGGCCTGTCGGTGTCGACGGTCCACCGCCTGGCGCTGTCGATGGTGGAGTACGGGTTCCTGCGCCGGATCGATGACGGCGACTTCAAGCTGGGCCACCGCTTCGTGCGCACCGCGTTGGAATCGATTGCCGCCCCGGTCCTCACCGAGCTGCGCAATGCCACCGGAGAGACCGCACAATTGTGGATTCGCCGGGGAGAACGGCGCATCTGCCGGGTGACGGTGGACAGCCAACACGAGCTCAAGGCCACGCTCCCGGCGGGCTCCGTGCTGGAACTGCCCAACGGGTCGAGCGGGCGACTGCTCTCCCGCGATCCCGAGGCCCTCGATTCCGTGGAGCAACACGGATGGGTTGAATCGGTGGGCCGGCGAACCCCGGGCCTGGGCTCGGTCAGCGCACCGGTGATGCTGCGCGACCAGATGATCGCCACGCTCTGCCTGGCCATGCCGCTGGTCCGGGTTGAGACTTCCCCCGGCCTGGACTTCGGGGAGAAGGTCGTCCGGGCGGCGCGGCTGATCGGCACCGAACTGGAAATGGGCAAGCAACTCTAGGGATGCCTCCCCGGGCTCAGAGGCCCCAGGCCCGCGCGTTCGCCAATGCCTGCTCCACGTCCGAGGCCTCCAGTTTCCGATACAGGCTGCGCATCTGGGACTTGACCGTGTTTTCGGACCGGTAGTCCGCCTCGGCGATCTGGCGGCGGGTCATTCCCGCACGCAACTGCCTCAAGACCTCCTGCTCCCGCACTGTCAGCACCGGCCGCCTCGGCAACGGCGTGGGCGCAAGATCCAGCGCGTACCCCAGCCGCTGGAGCTCTTCGGGATCAAGCTCAAGGTGCCTGCCCACCTCGGACCACCCGGGGACCATGCCCAGAATCGCGAGTTCGTAGAGGACCCCCGAGTCCCGATGCTGCTGCTTCACTCGCTGCAATGTCGCCGGAGTCGGGCCCCGGGGGTTCCTGGCGGCGATATCCAAATACAGCACCAGGTTTCCCCGCCGGCGCATGCCCCCGGTGAGCGGAACTTCCTGAAGGGCGGCCAGGGCTGCGTCGGGATTCCCGCCCAGCAGGTGCCCGAGCGCCACCAGCAGGGGGTCCCTGTTTTCGATCCCGGTTCCAGGGCGCACGCCGCCGCGCTCCAGGATCTCGGCCAGCAGCAGCGTGTCGTCGAACAACCGCCGCGCCAGGGGCGCGGCCGCCGCGTAGCGACGCTCTTGGCGCAGGGAGGAGATCAAGTCCCGCGCAGCATCGAAGATGCCGGCATTGAGTTTCTGCAGCGCCAGCAGCTGGACATGCACGGGCCAGAATTCGTCGTTGTCCACGACGGACGGCAGGGCGCCCATCTCCACGTCGAAGCCGGCGTAGTCGAGCCGGGCCAGGGCCAGGAACGCACGGGCCATTGCGGCCGTGCGCTCCACCATCACCTTTCCCCACCCGACTTCACCGATGGAGACATCGTGCTTGGCCAGCCAGCGCATGGCAGAGCCGCTGTCCCCTTCCAGCACATCGAGCAGCGCCATCTTTCCTGCCACGTCGGCCAGCAGGAAGGCCTTGCCGGAGACCTGCGCCCAGTGGAAGCCCTGCTCATAGGCCTGGCGGGCCTCGGCATCGCGGCCGGCCAGCTGCAGGGTAATCCCGGCCTGGAGATCAACCATCGACACCAGGGCCGGGTTGAGCCTTTGGGCGTCAAGCGCACGGTGCAGCGCCTCGCGGAGGCGATGGGCTGCGGCCGCCGCTTCCGGGTAGAAGCCGGACTGCCGCAGGTGGAGCATTTCCAGAATGCCTACCGTCAGGGCGTGGGTGTTTGGCTTGGCGTAGAGCCGCACCGTGTCACGATGCAGGCGCTGGGCCGTTTGGTTGGTGGCGTAGTCGGGTTCGAACCCCGGCAGCTGCAGGGCAAGTCCGTCCCGGTCCGCCTGGCCCAGCATCCGCAGGCCGATGCGCATGTATTCGGTCTGGTTCGCAATGAAGCGCGGGATCTTGGCCGCGATCACGCCCAACTGCTTGGGGTTGCGCATGAGGATGTCCACCCAGTTCTCCAGCAGCATGTTCAGCAGCGCCTGCCAGCTGCGGCGCGCCACGGCCGACTCCACCGCTGCGCCCACCCCGCGGGTTGCGGCCACCGCGTTGACGGCGGCCTGTTCCAGCACGGCAGTGGACTCGCGGCCGCGCAGTCCAACCCGTTCCACCAACACCTTGCGCACCATCGCCGGCATCATCCAACCGCCTCGCCCGTCGGCTTGCACCAGGCCCGCCTCGACGAGTTCATCCAGGGTGTGGACCACAGGGGAAAATTCACCGTAGAAGGCCTCGATGGTGCGCCTGTCGTATGCCGGCAGGAACGCTGCCTCCGACAACGCCCCGTCTGGATCGCGGCTGGCCAGCCAGATGACCAGGCCGCTGCGGATGATCTGCTGGGCGCGCGGGCGCGCCTGCGGATCCGCTGCAAGGGCCCGCGTCGCCGCGAGCCACCCTCCGGACAATTCGTGGATGAGACGGGCCTCGTCCCGCTCGGCCGCCGTGCCCGGGCCGACAAGCTGCGCCGTCTCGCTGGCGTCCAGCAGCAGGTCGCGGTGTTTTGCCACGAGGCACGGGGTCCGCGAGGAGAGGTCCCAGAGGGAGGCGGTCGGCGCCAGGATGACGGCCACGTGCAATGTGGCATCCGCACGGAGCCGTTGAACCAGCAGGTCCACTTCGGTTGCCTCGTCGATGTCCCCGCCGGACCAGTCGAGAACTTCCCCTACCTTGTTCCCGATCCACGAGCGCGCAAAACTTTCGCGGCCGGTTCCGGCCGCGGCGCGGATGAACAGCAACCTGCACGTTCCGTCGTCCCAGGCAAGGAACCTCGCCAAGGCAGGATGAATCGTCTGTCGACCGGATGCGGCCCCCATGCCACCCCTTTCCCCCCCTATGCACTCGTTGCACGTTCACCGGTGCGCCGAGGTGGCACCTCCGGCTGTTCCCCAGGGATCCCGCCAGTGCCACATGGCGACGGGTCTCTTGTTACCTCATCTGTTACCTCATCCTAAACGCCATTTCCCCGTTTTGACCCTCTGTGGCAGCACCTGGACGCCGCCCCCCGATGGGCCGGGAAGCCGGCAGCACTTCACTGCGGCGGTTTTCGGCTCCTTCGGCGCGCGGCAGTTTCCCCAGGCTTCGGAATGTCCTCTCGGACACATTGGCCACCCGCGGTGCCCCCGACTCCCCTAGAATTGGGCTGAATCCCCTGTTTTTCGCCGCTTGTGCGACACCCTGCCCCTTAGTTGCGCCGGAGGGTCCCACCGAAGCCGGCGCCCCCGCAAGCCCATTCTTCCGAACGGACCCCCGCATGCCTTCCCTGCCCGCCACCGCAATCGCCGCGCCGACGCCGGTCGAACGCCAGTCGGTGCTTCGCACCCTGCGCTCCCCGAAGCTGCTAGGCGTGGAGATCCTCGGCGGTCTGGTGGTGGCCCTCGCACTGATCCCCGAGGCGATCGCGTTCTCCATCATCGCCGGGGTCGACCCACGGGTGGGGTTGTTCTCCGCGTTCACCATGGCGGTGACCATCGCGGTGGTGGGCGGGCGCCCCGCGATGATCTCGGCCGCCACCGGTGCGGTGGCCCTGGTCATAGCTCCGCTGGTGGCCAGCCACGGCGTACACTACCTGGTCGCGGCCATCCTGCTGGCAGGCGTGTTCCAGGTGCTGCTGGCGGTGTTGGGCGTGGCCAAGTTGATGCGCTTCATCCCCCGCCAGGTCATGGTCGGGTTCGTGAACGCGCTGGCGATCCTGGTGTTCATCGCACAGATGCCCGAGCTCATGGGCGTCCCGTGGCTGGTCTACCCGCTGCTGGGCCTCGCCCTGTTGATCGTCTTCGGCCTGCCGCGGATCACCACCAGGGTCCCGGCGCCGCTGGTGGCGATCGTGGTGCTGACCCTGGTGACTGTCTTCAGTGCCATCGCGGTTCCCACGGTGGGCGACAAGGGCGAGCTGCCCTCCAGCCTCCCGGAGCTCTTCTTCCCGCAGGTCCCGTTGACCTTAGAGACCTTCCAGGTCATTGCGCCGTACGCGCTGGCCGTGGCCTTCGTGGGGTTGCTCGAATCGCTGATGACCGCCAAGTTGGTCGACGACGTGACCGACACCGGCTCCAACAAGACCCGCGAGGCCTGGGGCCAGGGCGTGGCCAACCTGGTGACGGGGTTCTTCGGCGGCATGGGCGGCTGCGCCATGATCGGCCAGACCATGATCAACGTGAAGGCCTCCGGCGCGCGGACCCGGATTTCCACGTTCCTGGCCGGGGTCTTCCTGTTGGTGCTGGTGGTGGTCTTCGGCGACGTGGTGGCACTGATCCCCATGGTCGCCCTGGTGGCGGTCATGATCTTCGTGTCCTGGGCGACCTTTGACTGGCATTCCATCCGCCCCTCCACGCTTCGCCGCATGCCCAAGAGCGAAACCTCGGTCATGCTCATCACCGTCGTGGCCACGGTTTCCTCCCACAACCTGGCCGTGGGCGTGGGAGCCGGCGTGCTGACCGCGATGGTGCTCTTCGCCCGGCGCGTGGCGCACTTCGTCACCGTCAAGCGCACGGTGGATGCGACGGGCGAAACCGCCACCTACACGGTCAACGGCGAGCTCTTCTTTGCCTCGTCCAACGACCTTTACACCCAGTTCCAGTACGCGCTGGACCCGGGACACGTGGTCATCGACATGCACGCCTCACACCTCTGGGACGTCTCCACGCTCGCCGCGCTCGACGCCATCACGGCCAAGTACGAGGCCGGCGGCAAGCGGGTGGAGATCGCTGGCCTGAACGAGGCCAGCGCCGCGATGCGCGAACGCATGGCGGGGCACCTGGGCTAACTCTTCGGTGCCACTAGGGACCTCGACACGGCCCTGCTTCGGCCCTGCCCCGCACGTTTAGATCCTGGCACACTGGCACGGATCCCGCGAGCCCCTTGCCTTCCCGCCCGGATGGCTTCCACGAGGCGGCCTGCGTATTGCGTGCTCGTTTCGGTCCAGGCCGAATGCATGTCAATGGTTTTGCTACGTGTACGGTGCTGGCATGCTGGTGGTGTGAGAACGATCCTGACTGAACCACCCCGTACCGCGCTCAGCTGGAAACTCTTGCCGGCATTGTTGCTCTCGGCGTCCGGAGTGCTGCTTTTCGGTGTCGGCCACGACCCGGCGGGCTACGGCCTACTCGCCCTGGGCCTGATCACGGCTGCGATAATCGACCTCGCGCTCGCGCGCCACCTTGCGCTCATTGCAGTGGGACTGGCGATCATCAGCTTGGTCCCGTTGAACGCGGATTTGAGCATCCAGCACATGATCCTGATGGGTGGTGCACTCGGGTTGGCCGTGCTGGTGCCGTGGCTGGTCTCGCGTTTTGCCTACCGCGAAGAGATCATCAAATTTCCGGTGAACACCGGTCGCAAATGGCCATTGGCCGCCAAGCTTTACCTGATCGGTGTTGTAGCACTTGGCTACCTCATTTTGCCGGTGTACCTGATCAGCACGGGGGTCTACCAAAACTGGCCTGATGCATCGGATCCCATCATCTTTTGGCGGCTCTTCCTGGGAGTGAATGCTGTTGGCATTTGGGATGAGCTGTTCTTTATCTGCACCACGTTCACGTTGCTGCGGCGACATTTTCCGGACTGGCTCGCCAACATCCTGCAGGCGGTGATCTTCTCGTCTTTTCTCTGGGAGATCGGCTACCAGGCATGGGGCCCGCTGCTGACTTTTCCCTTCGCGCTGTTGCAGGGCTACACCTTCAAGCTGACAAAGTCGCTGACCTATGTCGTCACGGTGCACCTAATCTTCGACTTCGTTTTGTTCCTCGTACTGGTGCACGCGCACAACCGAGATTGGTTGGCGGTTTTCTTGTACTGAGTGCAGGCTGTCCGGGGCGGTGGACGAGTCCCCCGAGGACGATCCCTCTTCTACTCGTGTTTGAAATCGGGACGGTACGACGGTAACTGCCTGTTCGGCAATGATTGCCATGCTCCTGAGACGGATGCAGCCCGGCAACCGCAATGCCGAGCTCGGCGTCCAAAAACGCCAATGGGTTGAACCTTGCTGCAGCATGCGGTTTCTTGGCGATCGGGCGGTCGCGCCAAGTCCGGCTCCAGACCAGACTCTGTCGACCCAGCGCCCACAGGTAGCCTGAGAGGGTGTTGTGGAAAGTGGAGATGGCTGCAAAAATCGCAGTCATGATCGGCACGTCAAACACGGGCGCTCACCAATTGCCTCGCGCCAAGTTCCCGACATGGGACATTAGGGTGGCGGACTGCTCTTGCGCCTCTGTCTCGATCTGTTGAGATCCAGCCGAGTAGATGACCAGGAACGATGTCAGGCTTTAGGCAACTGCCATCAAGATCACGGAGGAATCGATGGCGCGCGGGACTGTTTACAGCCCGACGCCGCGTGGACAACTTGTCGCGATAGCCCCGGAAAAAGCGTCACCCGACCCAGTGGGCGCGGCGCGGTGTTCCCGACCTTGCCCGCACCCTCGGAAATGCCGGCCGGGCAAACCGCCCGAAAACCCTTCCACATCCACACACCGACACCGCACGGCCGGAGCCGCGATCCACCCCCTCTATATTCACCACAGACAGCGAGGACCGGGAAAATGACAAATACGACCCTGGATGGCATCCACCGGCAGGCTTATATCGACGGACAATTCACCGACGCAAGCGATGCCGCCACCTTTGAAACACTCAACCCTGCAACCGGCAAGGCCATCGCCAACATCGCAGCCTGCGGTCCCGCCGACGTGGACCGTGCCGTCGCTTCCGCCCGCACGGCTTTTGAATCAGGTGCCTGGAGCACGGCAGACCCCACCGTCCGGAAGAATACCCTGCTCCGCTTCGCGGATCTGATCGAAAAAAACGTGGCGGAATTGGCGGAATTGGAAACACTGGATGCAGGTAAACCGATCACCGATTGCCGGGACTTCGATCTCCCAGACGTGATCAATACGTTGCGTTGGTACGCGGAAGCCATCGACAAGGTTTTCGGCAAGACCTCACCCACGGGGTCAGGGCACCTCGGGATGATCGTCCGCGAGCCAATCGGCGTTGTCGGGGCAGTACTGCCGTGGAATTTTCCGGCCGCCATGCTGATGTGGAAACTGGCGCCGGCGCTGGCGGCTGGCAACTCCGTAGTCGTCAAGCCACCGGAACTGGCATCGCTCACTACGCTTCGCATCGCCGAGCTTGCCACCCAAGCGGGATTGCCGGACGGCGTCTTCAATGTCATACCGGGACTCGGCCATGTGGCAGGCAAGGCACTGGGCCTCCACCACGACGTCGACATGATCACTTTCACCGGGTCAACGGAAATCGGCCGCGAATTCCTTCGCTACTCCGCCAACAGCAACCTGAAGAACATCGTGCTCGAATGCGGAGGAAAAAACCCGCAAATCATCACCGCCGACAACGGCGACCGCCTCGACCAGATCGCTGCTGACCTGGCAGATTCGGCGTTCTGGAATGCAGGCCAGAACTGTTCGGCGGGGTCACGGATCCTGGTGCACGAATCCCTCAAGGTCCCCTTTGTCGCTGCCCTGGCCCGCGAAGCCTTGGCGCGCAAAGTCGGTGACCCGACTCTGGACACCACCGTCGTCGGGGCGATGATCGAGGAGGACGCCCTGGATCGTGTCTTAGGATTTATCGATCAAGCCAAGACCGCCGGCGCACGAATCGTCACGGGCGGGAAACGCGTCCTTGAAGAAACCGGTGGCTGGTTCATAGGACCCACGGTCTTGGACGACGTCACCGCCGATATGTCCGTGGCCCGTGAGGAGATCTTTGGCCCGGTCGTCGCCGTTATCGGTTTCACCGATTTGGATGAAGCACTTCGTCTGGCCAACGACACAGACTACGGTCTGGCGGCCACGGTCTGGAGCAGAAACATCGACACCGCACTGCGACTGGCGCGAGGGGTGCGGGCAGGAACGGTTGCCGTGAACGGCTACAGCGAGGGTGACATCACGACGCCCTTCGGAGGGTACAAGACCTCTGGTTTCGGCGGGAGAGACAACGGATTGGAAGCGTTCGAACAATACACACAGATCAAGACCATCTGGATCACCCTGCACTAAGGCCGCCAACCAGCGCGCAAGGCCTCCATCGGATGTGGGCCACGCCACATTGGCAATCCGCGGCTGGCCAATGCCTAAGTGAACGTCCGCTGCTTGCCTGCGATATCGGTGGCACGACATTCTCCCGCCGCTATGCTGGGGGAATGCTTCCCGAGATACCCGATCCCGTAGTCGTCGCGGCGAAAAAGTCGGCCACGCGACTCGTCCTGGCATTCCTGGCCCTGCAGGCCGCCGTAGTCGGCGCCCTGGTCCTCTACGATGCCTTCAAGCACCGGCAAAGGACGAAGCGCCCGAATTTCCCGCATCCCGGGGTATTCGAAGGACGCGTGGCGGATTCGGATGTGACGATCTACACCTACGGCGAAGACCTCTACGCCGACATGCTGGCAGCCATCCGGGGTGCCAAGACCCGGGTCTTCCTGGAGACGTTCATCTGGAAGGCCGACGACACCGGGAGGCGGTTCAAGGAGGCGCTGGCCGAAGCCGCCGAGCGCGGCGTGGAGGTCTTCGTCATCTACGACGGATTCGCCAACCTCGTCGTTCCGCAGTCTTTCTACCGGTTCCACCCGAAAATCCACGTCTACCGATTCCCGGTCCTGCGCCCGTCCAGGTTGTTCACCCCGCTGCGCAGCACCGGGCTGGACCACCGCAAGCTGTTGGTCGTGGACGACGAGACCGGCTTCGTGGGCGGATACAACATCGGGGACCTGTACGCCACCGAATGGCGCGACACCCATCTGCGAATCACCGGTCCCTCGGTGTGGGACCTGCGCCAGGCCTTTGTTGGCGTCTGGAATACCGTGTGCGCAGAGCCGGAGATCCCGCACCACCCCCCGCTCTCGTGGGACCCGCACATCCGGACGGTGAACAACATCCCGGCGCACCTGGTGTACCCGATCCGGGGCATCTACTTGGAAGCGATCAACCGCGCGCAGAGCCACATCTACATCACCACCGCTTACTTCATCCCGGACAAGCAAATCCTCCGCGCCCTGATCGCTGCCAGCAAGAGGGGCGTCGACGTCAGGCTCATCCAGCCGGAGGACTCAAACCACGTCCTTGCGGACTGGCTCTCCCGGGGGTTCTACACATCCTTGCTACGCGAAGGAGTGACCGTCCTGCTCTACCGCAACGCGATGATCCACGCCAAGACCGCCACCATCGACGGCCACTGGTCCACGATCGGCACCGCCAACATCGACCGGTTGAGCCTGACCGGGAACTACGAAACGAACCTGGAGATCCACGACCGGGCATTCGCAGCCGACATGGAAAAGATCTTCGAAATCGACAGCACAAACTGCAGGGAACTGACTTTGACTGAGTGGAAGGAACGGAACTTTGCCGCGCCGATCAGCGAAACCATCCTCATCCCTCTGCGCCCATTCCTCTGACCAGCGGCCCAGGCTCACGGGAAACTGAAAACCCTGTTCCACCAATCCTCCTCGCCGACCTCTGGATACATGGGGAACAAACGCGGCTGAGTGCCGCTGCTTTGCGCCAACCGACGCGCTCCTGCCACCCGTCGGTCTAGCAGGTGCGGCAACAGCCCCAACCAAGAATCCACGCAGGAACAAAGGAGACTGACAGTCCTATGTCGTCCTCGGCAACCTCGTGGAAGGTGCCGCGAGCAGAAGAAAGGAAAGGAGCACGCCCTGCGCTGAAGGCCAGCCCGGGGGCACGCCCGTTCCCTGCGGAATTGCGCGGCAGTTGAGCTTCATTTCTACGAAAAGACTTCCGAGACCTTGAGTTCGGATGCGTTAGCTGATGTTCTGGGGCATAACGAAAATTCCGACGCGAAATCAGGAGATTCGAATGCTGCCTGACCAATTAGATCCGGAAAATTTTTCTACAGCTCACATGCTGGCTGCCCGGTTTGGCAGTCTTATCGGACCATCCAACGAGTTCTATCGTCCAGGGGTAATTCGCCAGTTGCTCGATGACCGGGCGGTCCTGGTGCGTGAAC
Organism: Paeniglutamicibacter sp. ORCA_105; assembly: GCF_045798545.1. Lineage (NCBI taxonomy): Bacteria > Bacillati > Actinomycetota > Actinomycetes > Micrococcales > Micrococcaceae > Paeniglutamicibacter > Paeniglutamicibacter sp. ORCA_105. The sequence goes on from NZ_JBIXLM010000039.1 coordinate 23,166, forward strand.
CGTCAGGGGATGTTGAAAAAACCGAGCATCCGCGTGCGGCGCTTGAGGCTGTCGCCGCTTTTCTGTGGTCCTCTGCCCTGCGCAGCGTAGACGCTTCCTCAATAATGGGAATAGTCTGCAATGGGTTTCGCGAGTCAGGGATCGACGCCGTTGAAGTGCTTCCCTATCTCGATGGATATGTGCGCCTCGTTGACGAGCAAAGCGATCACCAAAGCACGTATGTCCGCGCAGCGGAATTGGCACTGGTTGAAGCAGTCCAGATTGCCGCGTTGACCGTTATGGAGTATGACGAGGTTTTCCTAAAGCGTCTGTCTCCCGGCGATTCTCGCGAAATCTAGAACAGCGTCGTTTAGAGTCGTTGCACGGCGACCGAAGCCTTAGAGTTCCTTCGCAACGCATCGAATCACCGGAACCATAAGCTGCAGGATGTCGCCTTGGAAATGACCTCCCGAGTTTCCCAATCGCCGGCCTGCACACCTTGTGAACCCTAGATGGACCTGTGTCGGTCAATCTCGGGAAATTAGCCTGAACGCCAAGATCGATCGGTCAGCCTTGGGGGCACGGGCCAGCATTGAGCGACCCGCGCTCCGCCAAGTCGCCCGGTGGCCCGCGGAGGAGTCGCTCGCGGTCCACGGAAGATGGGAATCTCCAGCCGGGCGACGGTGCCCACCAACCCAACCGAAACGAGAAAACCCACGGCCGTACACCTTGAGGTAGGCACGGACGCGGAGGGCTCATATCCCGTCCGGTGGCCATTTGGGGGACGGCGCTTCAGGACGAATACCCCGCGATACCCTCGGTGCACACCCACTGCAAAAACGCCGCAGCCCGTGCCGAACCGGCTAAAGAGTATGGCACCTGTGACGTCTCATTACCGCAATCCACCGCCGGATGTCATGGGGTGCGGATCCGGCGCGCACTATCGTCCTAGGATGTTCCCATGGGAAAAATCTCAAAGGCAAAACTGCTTGAATTATCCCTGCTCAACGCAGGCATTGGGCTTCGCAACACCTCGAAGCGGGGATTCAAAAGGGCAACGACCGCCGGACTGGACAATGCCCGGCAAGAGGTCTTCTCCCAACTGTTCAGGGACCTTGGCGGCCTGGAGGAATCCAACGGGGTCTTCACCGCCGGAGACTGGGACCTGGCCGATGACCACGGCATGTATCTTGAATTCGACGAGGATGCACATTTCCATCGATACCGGGGCCAAACGCTGTCCCTTCCCTGGTCAGCGCAACTCCCCTGGACAGATGACTACCAGGGGTATTGCGTCGATTTCGAATCCAAGGCACGAGTCTTCGGGGGATACTGGACCAGCGACGCGGCCGAAAGGCAATTCGGTCCTGCCGCGGCGAGGCGCGACTTCACGGGCAACGGCGGACCAAGGTGGAAGCAGCGCGCACTCTACGATGCCGTGCGGGATGCAGTGGCGCTGCAGACCGAGGGAATCGGCCTGATCCGCGTGTCGATACACGACCGGATCGACGGCGTTCCGCTGGGCAAGTTGCTGAAACCGGGGAAGCTTCTTGCCCCGCAAAAGCTACGGAAGCTCATCGCGCAAAGAACCATCCCCGTCGGCACAGTGGACCAATCACTCCCCCAGCTAGCCGGCTCCCTGGCGTAGAGGAACCCGCCCCATTGCTCGTCCCCGTACAGGAGGAGACTCCCGTTGGCCCTATGCCTGGTCAATCAGTCGAGCACCATCTCCGGCCCGGCCAGACTGGGAAATGACAGCGTCGTTACGTCATGAATCGGGTCGCGCGGAAGGCTATCGGTATCTGCGATCGGGCCTCGATAGCGGCTGTCCGCCCGCCGTGACAGCCACCTGTCGTCCGAGCACGGGAATGCACCGTTCGTACGGGACCGAACCAGCGCGCGAAGTCCCTTTTACATGGCGCTCCTGCAACACCGTTGACTTGCCCCTGCAGAGGAGACCGCCGAGCGGTGATGCATCGCTGTTCACGAAATTCGTACCGGAACCCGATGAGTGGCCGCCTTTGAAGTGCTGAATGTCGAGCCAGACCCGTAAGCCGATCACTGCGTACTGTCCGTGAATGCAACTCAGGGATCGGTTGGGCCACACGTTTTGCTTGCGGAGGCAGAGAATACCTGTTAGTCCTAAGACAGGCCCGCGACGTGAGCGATAGCGCCTCATGGCCGGTGCCCAAAAATGACGAACGAAGGGCAGCCCATCATGGCACGCAAGAATCCTCCCGACGTGGAAGAGCCAGGCCAGGGAGACATCGAGGTCGGCAAACCGAAGTCCTGGGCGGCTGGGATTCCCGGCGTCGTGCACTCCATGGCTCCTGCCCTTCGGGACATGGGCGTGAACAGGAGCCGGAAGACGTTGTTGGCCATGAACCACAAGGACGGCTTCGATTGCATGAGCTGTGCTTGGCCGGACCCAGATCATCGCAAGGCCTTTGAGTACTGCGAGAACGGGGCAAAGGCCGTGAATTGGGAGGCCACTCCAATCACCGTTGAATCGGGTTTCTGGGCGGAACACTCCGTCAGTGATTTGCGCCAGCGATCCGAGTACTGGCTGGGCCAGCAGGGCAGGCTGACCGAGCCGGTGTACAAGGCCGCCGGAGAAGACCACTATCGTCCCGTGCGCTGGGGCAAGGCGTTCTCAATCATCGCGGAGAAGCTCAACAGCCTGGCGACCCCGGACGAGGCGGCCTTCTACACCAGCGGACGCACCTCCAACGAAGCTGCCTTCATCTACCAGCTGTTTGTCCGCGCGTTCGGGACCAACAACCTGCCGGACTGCTCCAATATGTGCCACGAGTCCACCGGCTGGGCCATGGGACAGACCCTGGGCATCGGCAAGAGCACCATCGCGTACGACGACTTCGGCAAATCCGACCTGATCATCATCATGGGCCAGAACCCGGGCACCAACCACCCCCGGATGCTCACCGCCCTTGAGGAAGCCAAGAACAACGGCGCCGAGATTGTCGCGGTCAATCCGTTGCCAGAGGCCGGACTGCGACGCTACAAGAACCCTCAGGAGGTCAAGGGCATCATCGGGCGCGGCACCGAGATCGCCGACCAATACATGCAGATCCGACTCGGCGGGGACATGGCGCTGCTCCAGGCCGTGAGCAAACGAGTCCTGGACGCCGAGGAAGCGCATCCGGGAACGGTGCTGGATACACAGTTCATCCAAGAGCACTGCGAGGGGTTGGAGGAACTCAAGGCTCACCTGTCCCACCTCGATTGGGACGAAGTGCTCGAGGCCACGGGCCTGCGCATCGACGAGATCGACGAGTTGGCGGCACGCTACCTCAGGGCGGAGAAGGTCATCATTACCTGGGCCATGGGTCTGACGCAGCAGAAGAAGGGCGTGGCAGCCATCAAGGAGATCATCAACCTGCTGCTGCTGCGCGGCAATATCGGCAAGCCCGGTGCCGGCGCATCCCCGATTCGCGGACACTCCAATGTCCAAGGGGATCGCACCATGGGGATCTGGGAGCAGATGCCACCGGCCTTCCTGGATGCGATAGAGAAGGAATTCGGCTTCAATCCGCCCCGCGAGCACGGTACCGATGCGGTGCAAACCATCGAGAAAATGCGCGACGGCGAACTGAAGGTGTTCGTGGCGATGGGCGGTAACCTGGTGGCGGCGATCTCGGACACACACGCGGCCGAGGCCGCGATGGAGAAGCTGGAGATGTCAGTCCAGATCTCCACCAAGCTGAACCGATCCCACACCGTGGTGGGCGAGGAAGCCCTGATCCTGCCCACCATGGGCCGTACGGAAATCGACAGGCAGGCCAGCGGTGTCCAATTCGTCTCGGTGGAAGACACTGTCTGTGCCGTGCATCCGTCCTGGGGCAAGGTCGAGCCGGTGGGTGCGAATCTCCTCTCCGAGGTGGCCATCGTGTCGCGGCTGGCCCAGGCCACCCTCCGTGAGAAAGTCAACGTCGACTGGCCCGGTTTCGAGAGTGACTACGACACCATCCGCGACCACATTTCCCGCGTGGTGGAAGGCTGCGAGGATTACAACCAACGCATACGCCAGGAAGGCGGCTTTGTGATGGCCAACGGCCCGCGAGATTCACGCAGCTTCCACACAGCCACCGGCAAGGCCATGTTCACCGTCAACGACCTGGAGCACGTCCAGTGCCCGCCGGGGCGGTTGATCCTGCAGACCTTGCGGTCCCATGACCAGTTCAACACCACGATCTACGGGTACAACGACCGCTACCGCGGGATCAAGAAGGGCCGCCAAGTGGTCTTCGTGAACCCGGAGGACCTGGCCGCACTGGGGCTGGCCGACGGCCAGTACGTGGACATCCACGGGGAGCATGCCGATGGCAAGGAACGCGTGCTGCGCAATTACCGGGCGGTGGCCTACCCCAGTGCCCGAGGCTGCGCTGCGGCGTATTACCCGGAGGCGAACGTGCTGATCCCGCTGGAATCCGTGGCGGAGGGAAGCAACACCCCGGTGTCCAAGCATGCCGTAGTTCGCCTCGAACCGGCCCGTGACGGCGCGAGGGCCGGAACCCCAGCCACCAACTAGTCAACGTCGTCCAAGGAGAGCCGGGCGCAACCACAATGCATGCCGATCGCCTGCGGGGCTATTGGGCGGTCTCCGACCAACCACCATTGCCGGGACCTGCCTCCTTGCCGTCTTCGCACAGCTTCATGGCCTTTTCCACGGCGGAGCGCATCGCCGATTGCGCATCAACGTGTCCGCTGGTGGCCGCCAGGGCCGCGGCATAGCCGACATAGAACGCACTGATCGGACCGGCGGACGGGCTCACCGAGCGAGCCGACTTCGCGGCCAATTCCAGGATCAATTCATTGTCTGACTGCAGGTCCAGGATATTAAAGGCATTTGAAAGCCGGTGGCTCCAACGATCCAGGGCACGCTTTTCATCCTCATGTTCGCGCATGGCTGCTCCTTTTATTACGGGAGGTGGATCCCGGGCCGGGGAACCGACCGGCAATCCGCCAACCCTCAACGCTTAGCAGTTGCGTCGGCCCGTGGCAACGTTTTCGCCCTGCTAGCATCGTTCAATTTCCAGAAGGAGCGGCACGCTCCAGCGGCCACGACTGGGGCCGCTGTCAAGGCTAGGCAACAACGACAACGTTGGCGGGGCACCCCCGGCAGTCGCGACGCAGGGCCACCCCGGATCTCGATCCTCCGCACGCAGCCTGCATCCGTCGATGGGGGGCTAAAAAGATACGTCGCAGATCGTATAACAACGATGAGACTTGGCTTTCCTCACGTCCCATACGCCATGCACCATTCTTCGTCTGCTCAACCTTCACGCTGCATCGACATTTTCCAGACTGGCTCGCCAGCATCGTGCAGGAGGTGAACTTCTCGTCATTTCACAACCGTGCGATCTCTACAAATCGCCTCTTTGAAACTAAGCCTCTAGCTGTCCAACAAGCCGATCCGTGAGGGATCCATCAATACGCATGCAGACAGAATTTTTGATCGACGCTGACGGCCATCAGGTGCTGAATCCGGGCATGGATTTCGGCTACTCGGATCGGTTGCCAGAGGGCACATCCCTTTCCGAGGAACCGCGCTTGAGGCGAATAGGACCTCGAACGTTGTCAGCTTCCACCGGGACACCCTTCTGGGTTGCAACGATCTCGCCGCGGCTAGCCATCTCGGACGCGACACGACGGACATCGCTCATGTGGTCACGCCAAGCTTCTCCCTCACCACTCACGATTCGGGCGACTTCGCTCGGGCAAATCGACGAGTCAATGCGCTTGCGCAGAAGTGCTCGAATGGTCGCAGAAATTCTTTCATCGAAGGCCTTGGACTCGGGCGCCTCCCACCAAGGTTGGCCGCGCTCACCCAGCGCGATCTTTGCATCATTGACTCGTGCCCGAGCGCCGTCTTCATGGGCCCTGACGGCCCGTCGGGCGGCCATCAGTTCATCGACGAGTTCCTGGCGAAGTTTCGGAGGAATGGAGGGATCGCTCGCTCTCCACTTTCTCCCATTGATGATGAGGTGGTGTCCGTCCGGGGTGGTGTCCGGTGTTTTGTCGTTTGTCACGATCAGGCTCTCCCCTGCTGGCTCATGTGTCTTCGCCTTGGCGTCCTCAACTCATCGAGAGTGTCTCCATGATACTGACGTTGTCCCAGGCCTGACGCTCAAAAACCAACGAGCCAAAATGGTCCGGTGTGCCGGGATTCGCACGCCAGGCCTTCGCCTGTCAGCTGGGCGGCCCCGCGATCTTCCGAAGTTCCCGCACGTGTGCGTCGAAGGCGGACCTCCCCGCTCCCGTGAGGGACAACCAAGTGATCTGGCGAGCGTCGCTGCGATCCGAGGATGCGGCTTTGCCAGAAGAGATGTAACCGGCTGAGGCGAGGATCTTCACGTGTTTGGAAAGCGTGGCGTCAGCGACCTCCAGCGCATCTCGCAGCACTGCGAAGTCGAGACGGTCGACCCGACGCAAGAGTCCGCAGATGCGCAACCGCACGGGGGCGTGGATGACGTCATCGAACCTAGCCTCGTTCACGCGCCAACAACTCCACTGCCGACCGATAAGCGACACCGGCCAACCACGTTGTCGCTGCAAACGCAGCCAAGCTCGTCAGTGCGACCGGCCACCGCAGACCGAACGAGACCAAGCCGAGTGAGACGCTGAAGAGCGCAAGACAGCTGGCAACGATCCCGCCCAGAGCCCAGCTGGCATGCGCGCCCATAGTGCGAAAGCGAATACCGGTCTCGCGCCGGATTAGGTGTGCCACCACCAATGCCCCCACGAGAGCCAGCCAGCTGCTGGAGGGCGGGTCATAGTTCTCACCGGGGTTGGTGGTCGCAGCCGTTGAGACCCACCACGCGCCTACGGCTCCGAAAGCGGCCAAGAGTACCCACGGTATCTGAAGGCTCGCTGCGAGGCGCTTCCGATCGGACGCCAGCATGTCCAGGGCATTTGCAGCATCATCTGGCGACAGACCCCTTAAGTTACTTTCCATAGTGGCAAGAGTAATAGTCACTTGCCACTATGGCAAGTGAACTTAGTGTGGATGGAAAATTTGCGCGCAGTTGCCACCGAAGGATCATCATTCCGTATAGTCGACTTCGAAAATCGGCCATCTCAACAACGCGCAGGTTCAGCCGGGCACCGAAGGACGGCACGTGCCGTGACGTCATCGACCCGAACTGCGGTCCGTCGGATTCATATTCGGCTTTTTCGCGCGAGTTTTGCGATACTGCATTCTGGCGAGCGCAACCCACACGAGCGCCATCATCGTGAAAATGATTCCGGCTCCCCATTCATCGGTGGCAAGTTGCCATACCCCGTACTCCAGAAAATACAGGGCAACGACGAGTGCCCAGAGGTAGCCGTTGGATGCCTTGAACATGTGTCAATTCTCCACCGGCTACCACCGAACGAAAATGGTTGCGATCGAAACCCAAGGGCGTGGAGAGGATGCTGCCCAAGCGTCTTCACCGAACCCGAGATTTTCTGGCAGAGGTGGTCCGCCGCTGTAAACCTTCGGCGCGGAAAATCAGGTCCGGGCTCGGATCGGCGAGCTCTCAAGCCAGCCGCGCCCCGCCTTGCTCAGCGCTCGAATTCAGCTCACTGCTCGAACCGGGCCCGCGGAATGCTGTGCCTCCCCTATTGCCCTGACTCGACCCGGGTCCCGCGCCGCGACTCTCCGGGGCGTCCCTTTCCGGCCAGAGGACGCAGCCCCCCCCTTGGCAATCAGCTTTCCAAGGTTTTTGCAACGTCCTGCGCCTAGGCTCGCTCGCACCTGGCAAAGCAACTATCTCCGAGATGGGCGTGTCTGGCTTTGCTCCAACGGGACACAGTCCCGATCAGTAAGGAGAAGCGATGGCCATGCCCGGAAAATCCAGGAAACGCACCATCTTGAATGGGTTGGCGGCATTGTCCGCCGTGGGGCTCGCACTTTCCCTTGGGGCTGTCGCAGAAGCCGCACCATCCGCCAAGCTCACCCAGTTCAAAATTCCCACCGCCAATAGCAGCCCACGCGACATCACCCAGACCGTCGACGGGAACCTCTGGTTCACCCAATCGTTCATCAACGGCCAAAACACGGATCCGCAGAGCGTCGCCCGCATCACTCCCGAGGGCGATATAACAGAGTTCCCGGTCTGCAGCTTCTGCTTCCCCGGCGAGATTGTGCAGGGCTCCGACGAAATTCTCTATTTCACGAAGAACGATGCGCCTTTGGGTCGCATCACTACCGGCGGCGACGTTCTGCCCGATATCGGTTCACCGTTCCAATTCAACGGCGGTTCGGCGGCGGCGCACGGGGATGACATCTGGGTCACCGATTTCAACCACAACAGTCTGTGGCGCTACGACATTCCCACAGAGCAACTGACCGAATTCCCGGCAGATCCCGGCGTCACGCCATTCGACGTTAACATCGCCCCGGACGGCATGGTGTGGTTCACTGACGTTGCTCCAGAAGGCCGCATCGGACGACTGGACCCGTCGACCGGTACCTTTACCTCCATCGATGTGGACGGCTTTCCCCGGCAGGTAAACATCGCGAACGACGGCGCAGTGTGGTTCACCGAAAGGTTCACGCCGCAAGCGGTTGGACGCATCGACCCGGTGACACTTGCAGTGTCCCTGTTCGCCGTTGATGGCGGACCAGAGGACATCGCGCCGGGCGCAAACGGAACCATGTGGATCACCCGCTCCACGGCGGGGAACATCGCACAGATCGATGCCAGCGGTGTCATCTTGACGCAGTCCAAGACGATAAAGAACAGCACACCATTCGGCATCACAAACACAGCCGGTGGTGACCTCTGGTTCACCATGCTCGACGCCAACAAGATTGCCGCGCTGAACGTCACGCCCTAACGGACGGCACCTACAAACACTCTTCTGCCCCCGTCGATTTCTGACCGATAGAGGGCAGCAGGTGACACCGAAAAACCGACTGGACCAGCCCTTCGGCAGACCCATCGCCGCTGCGGTGCTGCTCCCGCTGGTTCGGCCGTGGATCCGGAACCTTCGTGGGGTTCGGTGGTGGCCTGTTCTTCCGCTCACTGCGGAGTTCAAAACAAAGGGCTCCCTCCCTCCACGCGACGATCGACAGGATAGACCTGGGCACTCCAGCGAAGAGCAGAACTCCACGGCAAGCTGAACCGAATACTGTAAACCTTCGGTGCTGAAAATCAGGTCCGGGCCTGGATCAGCGAACTCTCAAGCCAGCCGCGCTCCGGCTTGCTCAGCGCTCGCGATGACACCCCGTCCTCGGCCAATGGAACCATCACCGTGGTCCCGTCAAACACCGGCTGACCGTCCACGTACCCGGCGTGGCGCACGGTGAAGGACTTGGTGCCGATGCGCACCGCCCCGACCCGAATGAGGATCTCCGGCCGATAGAGAACCGGGCGGAGGTAGTCCACCTGCAGCGATGCCACGACCAATCCGGATTCGAACCGTCCGGTGTGCGCATCGGGTCGTGACCAACGCAGCCGTGCCTCTTCCATGAGCGTCACGATTCGCGCGTTGTTGACGTGCCCCAACGCGTCCATGTCCGACCAGCGCAGCTGCAAGGAGAGTTCGAAGGGCTCACCTGTCCCCTGGCCTGCATTTTCGCGTGAGCTTTCTTCATTCATCCCACCATTGCACCAGAGCCGCGCGGAAAGTCCGCTGTTGTTTACGGCACCGGGCGGCCCGGTGTTTCCGGCGCATCGCTAGGATGGGTGGATGCGCCTATGGAGCCTGCACCCCCAGTACCTGGACACCAAGGGCCTGCTCGCCTGCTGGCGAGAAACCCTGTTGGCGCAGAAGGTGTTGGACGGAAAGACCACCGGCTACCGGAACCACCCGCAACTACAGCGTTTCCGGGCCACGGACGATCCACTCGCCGCGGTCGGAAACTACCTCGAGGGCATCGCCCTGGAGGCAGATGCGCGCGGCTACAACTTCAACCGCGAGTTGGTTTTGCACCCGCCAGCCCGCGGCCCGATCCGCCTGCTGACGGTCACCGCCGGACAGGTCGCCTACGAGCGCGAGCACCTGCTGGGCAAATTGGCGGTGCGCGATCCGGATCGCGAGGCCCTGTTGGCAGCGACTGACCCGCCGCTGCTGCACCCCGCCTTCGGGGCCGTCCCCGGGGACATCGAGTCCTGGGAACGGCCCGAAGCCGGACGCCGGAGCTAGCCGGCCGGGGTGAAGTCCCGGACTCCGATGTAGTCCGGGCGCGGCTGGTCAGCGCCGAACGGTTCGACCAGGGTGTTTTCGACGCTGTTGAACACGATGAAGATGTTCGAGCGCGGGTACGGGCTCACGTTGCCATTGGAGGCGTGCATGCAGTTCGAATCGAACATCACGGCCCCGCCGGCCTTGCCCTCGAGCACGTCGATCCCGAATTCATCGGCGAACCGGGTCAGCGTCTCCTTGTCAGGGGTTCCTGCTCCCTGCATGATGAGGGACTTCTTGTAGTTGTCCTCCGGCGTTTCGCCACCGCAGGAAATGAACTTCTTGTGCGATCCGGGCATGATCATCAACGGCCCGTTGAACGAGTAGTTGTCCGTCAGCGAGATCGAGATGCTCACCGCGCGCGGATCCGGCATGCCGTCCTCGGCGTGCCAGGTCTCGAAGTCCGAGTGCCAGGAGAATTCCTTGCCCTCGAAGCCGGGCTTGAAGTTCACCCGGGACTGGTGGATATAGACCTCCGAGCCCAGGATCTGCCGGGCCCGGTCCACCACGCGGGGGTCGTTGGCGATCTTCTTGAAGACCTCGCTGGTCCGGTGCACGTCGAAGATCGAGCGCACCTCTTGGGACTTCGCCTCGATGATGGTCCGCTCGTCGGCCCTCACCGACGGGTCTTCCGACATCCGGCGCAGCTCGACCCGGAGAACCTCCAACTCCTCGGGGTCCACCAGCTGGTCGATGGCCAGATAGCCCTTGGACTCGAAACCCTGCAGGGTTTGCGCGTCAATGGGTCCATCGGCCGCGGTTCCCCAGGCCACCGGGCCCGGGCGATCAAGCACCGTGTAGTCGCTGCCTGTTCGTGTTGGATACGCATCGTGGTGGCGACGCAATGTCTCTGTCATGTCCGTTCCTCCTCGGTTTTTTAACTTGTCTGCGCCGTACCGCACAGACACCGATGTGCCGGACCCTTCGGGGCCGGCACATCGCACTGCCCTGCCCCGTGGGGCAGGCAAGTCCACGGGGGGGCGGACGGCCCCCCCCGATACGGGTCAGGAAGCCGAAACCGCCTCTTCGACGATCAGCGGGTAGACGCCGTTCTCGTCGTGGATCTCGCGGCCCGTCACCGGCGGGTTGAACACGCAGGCCATGCGCAGCTCGGTGGTGGCGCGCACGGTGTGCTTCTCGTTGCCGTTGAGCAGGTACATGGTGCCGTCGCCCAACTGGTGCACCTCGCCGGTCTCCTCGTTGGTCAGCGTCCCCTCGCCCTGCACGCAGTACACGGCCTCGATGTGGTTGGCATAGTGGAACGTCGAGGTGGTACCGGCGTAGATCACGGTGTCGTGGAAGGAGAAGCCGACGCCCTCCCCCGCAAGCACCATGCGGCGGCTGCGCCAGGTCTCCGACTTGACGTCGCGGTCGGTGTCGTTCAGGTCGTTCAGGTTGGTAACCAGCATGTGTCCTCCAAGGGGATCGATAGTTGTACTCGGCGGCCGTTGCCGGCCATGGAAGTCGGGGGGGGTGATTAGGCCGAGGCCAGCGCCGGGGTGCCGGCAGCGGTGCGCACTGCCGCGGCGAGAATCGCCAGGCCGCGGCCCAGTTCCTCGTCGGTGACGGTCAGCGGCGGCATGAGCTTGACGACCTCGTCCTCGGGACCAGAGGTCTCGACCAGCAGTCCGTTCGCAAAGGCCTCGGCGGCGACCTTGGAGGCCGTCTCCAGATCCGGGAAGATGATGCCCACGAGCAGGCCGCGGCCGCGCAGGCCCGCGCCCTCGACGGTGCCGGCGATTTCCTCGAGTCCGCGGTGCAGCGTCTCGATGGTGCCCGCCAGCTGCTGCTGGAACTTGTCGTCGGCCCAGTAGGTGCGCAGCGCGGCGGTGGCGGTGACGAAGGCCGGGTTGTGGCCGCGGAAGGTTCCGTTGTGCTCGCCCGGCTCCCAGACATCCAGTTCCGGACGGAACAGCGTCAACGCCATCGGCAGCCCATAGCCGGAGATCGACTTGGAGATGCATACGATGTCCGGCTCGAGGCCGGCTTCCTCGAAGCTGAAGAAGGTGCCGGTGCGGCCGCAGCCGGCCTGGACATCGTCGACGATCAGCAGGATGTCGTGGCGCTTGAGCAGCGCTGCGAGGCTGCGCAGCCACTCGATGCGGGCGGCACGCAGGCCGCCTTCGCCCTGCACCGTTTCGACGATCACGGCGGCCGGCTTGTCCACGCCGGAGCCCGAATCCTCCAGGACCCGCTCGAGCCACATGAAGTCGGCGGTGGTGCCGTCGAAGTAGTCGTCGTACGGAATCTTGGAGCTGTTGGTCAGCGGGATGCCGGCGCCCTTGCGCTTGAGCGAGTTGCCGGTGACCGACAGCGAACCCAGGGTCATGCCGTGGAACGCGTTGGTGAAGGAGAGGATGTGCTGGCGCCCGGTGACCTTGCGGGCCAGCTTCAGGGCGGCCTCCACCGTGTTGGTGCCGGTCGGGCCGGGGAACATGACCTTGTAGTCAAGGTGGCGCGGCTTGAGGATCAGTTCCTGGAACGTCTCAAGGAACTCTCGCTTGGCCGGGGTCATCATGTCCATCGAGTGGACGACCGCGCCGCTGGACAGGTAGTCCAGCAACGGCTTGGTCAGCGCGGGGTTGTTGTGCCCGTAGTTCAGGGCGCCGGCGCCGGAGAAGAAGTCCAGGTACTCGGTCCCGTCCTCGGAAGTCTGCGTGGCGCCTTTGGCGTGCGTGAACACGACGGGCCAGCTGCGGCAGTAGCTGCGGACTTCGGATTCCAGGGTTTCAAAAATATTGCTCATGGTCTTTCCCTTCAATAGGTATGACAAAGCTGCGGCCGGTCCTCGAAGGACCTGGCCTCGGTGCGGAGACGATCGTGGTGGTGCGGGCAGGTCGGGCCGCCCGCTGGCCGCAATGGATACGGCGGGGTCAGGAAATGGTGCCGCTAGCGGCTTCCGGCGGCAGCCAGTTCGGGCACCAGTGAATTGGTGCCGCGCCCCAGCGGGCCGATTCGGTACAGGTACTCGGTGTCGTGGTCATCCGGGTAGAGCTCGGGGGTAAACAACGCCGTCCGGGTCAGCTCGGCACCGTGCCGTTCGGCGAAGCGGGTGAACAGCCGGTTGGAGGGCGCGTTGTCATCGGTGACCGTGGTCTCGAGCAGTTCGGCGCCGCTGCGTGTTGCCAGTTCGTCGAGCATGGCCGCGGCCAGGCCGCGCTGCTGGAAGGCGGCACCCACGGCGACCTGCCACACCATGAGCGTTCCCGGGTCCTCGGGGCGCAGGTAGCCGGTGACGAAGCCGGCCGGGGCACCGTCGATTTCGGCGATGAGCGACGTCTCGGCGAAGTCGCGGGCCCAGAGCAGGTACGCGTAAGAAGTGTTCACGTCCAGCACTTGGCTGTCGTTGGCCATCTGCCAGAGGGTGCGGCCGTCGGATACTGCTGGTTGGCGGAATGTTGCCTCGGACAATGTGTTTTCGAGTTCTTCAACCATCCATTCCAACGTAGCCATATGTCAGCAGAACTCAACCCCGCGGCCGGGGATTTGACAAGAATCGACCAACGCCGGGGCTGCCGGCCCATTCGGAGGCATCCCATGGGCGACTAAGGAAGCGAGGGGGTCGGGCGGGACCCAAAACAGGCCCGAAATACCGTTACCATTTTGTTATATTACGGAGGACCTCATGGCCCCGGGCGTGTTCAGGGGGCAGAGTGGTCGACGTCGAAGTAGCGGACTGGCATGCGCTAAACCTGCAACGTCGCCGAATGAATCCGCCCTCCGGAGCAACGACCCCGGTTGCGGGCGGTCGCCGGAGCCCCGAAATCGACGCCACACCGGGCATGCAGTCGAGTGCCAGCTGGCCGGGACGCGTCGACCGAGGGCGAGTCTCACCAGACGGGGGCGGGGTGGGTGTCAGGGGCCGACAATGTCGCCGTTGGACGCCAGGACCTTGAGCAGGAGCCGATCGAGCTGCTCGTGTTCGCGCGGCGTGAGTCCGGCGACGACTTCGTTGCACTTGTCGGTGTGGGCGTCAATGACGCCCTCCACGCTGTCGAGACCCTCCGACGTGAGCTCGATGAAGGTCTCACGCCTGCTCTCCGGGTTCTCGAACCGGCGTACCAGGCCCCGCGCCACGAGACGGTCGATTCGGTGGGTCATGGCGGCTGAGGACACCATCACCATCCCGAGCAGGCCCTTGATCGTGGACCGATGGGGAGGCGGCTGGCGACGCAGCGTCGCCAAGACGTCGAATTCCCAGGAACCCAGCGAAACATCGGAATGAACCTGGCCGATTTCTTTGCCAATAAGCACGCTGAGCCTGGTCAGCCGCGCGACGGTCAACATGCCGCTGGTGTCCGTTTTCGGCCGCTCCCTCGCCCACTGCGCCATGAACAATTGTGCGTGGTCCATCGTTTCGCCCGTCGTCATCTTCGCTTCACGCTTCCTTCTCGTGCCCTACCTAGTCTCGAAACAGTTCGAAGTCGAACTATTAATGTTGAAACTACATGTAAGGAGCATACCAACGACCGATCACGTGATTCAGGTCGCAGGATTCCACGGCCTCGGCCCCCCTGCCCATCGGACAAGGACGACATCAGCCAATGCGATGCCAAGGACCCGGTAGCTTGCCCTGGCGAGGCCTCTGTTATGAACACAAACATTTTGACGTCGAACAGTTTTACATGAGAACATCAAATCCGTCAGGGCCCTTTGCCCCGAGGAGTGTGCGGGGCAGTCGAAACGCAGGAGGCAAGGCATGGAACAACGGACGTGGGCAGCGGGCACCGCACTTCCCAAGTGGCTATTGATCACAGCGATCGCCCCGGCAGTGTGGGGAACGACGTACGTTGTCACCTCGGAGTTGCTCCCGCCTGGCCATCCGCTGTGGTCGAGCGTCCTGCGGGCCCTGCCCGCGGGCCTGATCGGCTTGCTCATTTGCCGACGGCTCCCTTCCGGGCAGTGGTGGTGGCGTTCGCTCGTCATGGGCATGCTGAACATGGGCATGTTCTTTCCGCTGCTGTTCGTCTCCGCATACCGGCTCCCCGGCGGCCTGGCCGCTGTGTTGTCGGCCAGCCAACCACTGTTCGTCGCGGCGCTGGGCCTGGTGCTACTCCGGGAGTCACCGACCCTCTGGCGACTGTTGTGCGGTTTCGCGGGAGTCGTGGGCATCGCACTGATGGTCCTGGACGCCGACGCTGCCATCGACTTCTGGGGCGTCGTCGCCGGTCTCGTCGGCACCGGAAGCATGGGCGCGGGCATCGTCCTGTCCAAGCGCTGGGGGCGCCCGGTCGGCGCCCTGACATGGACATCCTGGCTGCTGGCCTGGTCTGGTCTGCTATTGGTCCCCGCCGCGCTCGTCGCCGAGGGGCCGATGCCGGCGTTGGACGGCGGCGCCGTGGCAGGGTACGCCTGGCTGTCCATTGTCGGCGGGCTGCTGACGTACTGGGCCTGGTTTGCGGGCCTCAGCCGCCTGCCAACCTCGGCCGCGTCGTTCCTGCCGCTCCTCTCTCCGGTCGTTGCCACGCTGCTGGGCATCGCCCTGCTAGGCCAGCAGCTCCTGCCGGTGCAGTGGGTCGGATTCTGCCTGTGCCTGGCCGCCATCTGCGGCGCGCAACTTCCTGCCCCGTTCCGCGCACTTCGCCGTTCCGTGGGCCCGGGCCCGCGTAGTGCGGGACGCATCCAGGACCGGCAGCCAGCAGGACACCAGGACCACAACCAGTCCGTGGGCACCTGAAAACACGGCGGACGCCCATCGCCGGCGGCAGGCAGCAAACAAGATTCCGGACCCGGAACACGGGTCCGCAAAACCAGAAGGAGAGAACATGAAAATCGTGATCCTCGGCGCAAACGGCCAGGTCGGCGCCGCAGTGGGACAGGAAGCACTCGAACGCGGGCACGAAGTTGTCGGCGTCACCCGCAGCAGCAAGCCGGACTACCTCGGACACAGGGCTGCCCTCCACCGGCAGGGCGACGCCGGCTCACCCGATTTCCTCGCCCCTGTCATCAGCGGCGCCGACGTCGTCGTCAATGCCCTCCGACCGGTGGAAGGTCGCGAGCAGGAGCTGGTCGGACACAGCCTCGGCGTCATGGAAGCCTGCCGGCAGGCACGGATCCGGCTGGTTGTTAGTGGCGGAGCCGGCAGCATGCCCGTCTCCGAGGAGCCCGATGCACCGCAGGTCATCGAGACCGAATACGTGCAGGATCCCTGGCGCGCGATCGCGACCGCCTCCACGGCCCAGTACAACGGCATGCTCGAAGCCGGGGGCAACCTCGACTGGACCTACATTGCCGCCCCCGCCATGCTCGGCGACGGGCCACGCCGAGGCACCTACCGCAGCTCGACCAAGGCGCTGGTCACCCGCCCCGACGGAACATCGGAGCTGTCCTGGAGCGATTTTGCCGTTGTGGTTGTGGACGAGATCGAACGGCCTTCCGGGGCCAGGCGACTCACCGCCGCCTACTGATGCGTACGGTCCCGGCAGGTCGGGACCGTGCTGGGCCACGGCTGGGGGTTCGGGCATGCCGGACGGTACGCTCCGGCGCTTTTCCCGTGGTGGGAGCAGCCGTCAGCCAGGAAACTCGATGATCTCGCTGCGGATCAGGAACCTCTTGCCCTCGGGCGCTTCCACGGAGAACCCCGAGCCTCGTCCGGGAACGACGTCGATGGTCAGCTTGGTGTGCTTCCAGTACTCGAACTGCTCCCGGCTCATCCAGAAGTCCAGGCTCCCCAGCGGGTTGCCCGCATCGTCCGGCAGCGCGAAGGTCCCCAGCAGGATGTCCGAGTCGCCGGTCTTGAACTCCCCTGCCGGGAAGCACATGGGCGAGGACCCGTCGCAGCAGCCGCCGGACTGGTGGAACATCAGCGGCCCGTGCCGGTTCCAGAGCTTGCGCAACAGGTCTGCGGCCTCCTGCCCGAGCGCCACCCGCGAAAATTCCTCGCCGGCAATCGCCGGCGCCGACTCGATGACGTTTTCCATGCTCGTGCTCCCTTGTGCTTGTGGGTGTTTCCAATGGCAGACACCACCGCCCGGCACCGTCTTGGGGGATCGGTGCCGGGCGGGAGGTGTGGAACGGTTCGTGCGCTGGCCCTGCCCCTGGTTCCACGGGGCAGGGTGGTCGGTGGCGAGTGCTATTTGTTGACGTAGTCGATGACCACGCGGCCATCGATCTTGGCGTGCTTCATCTCGTCGAAGACCGCGTTGACGTCCTCAAGCGGACGGGTGTGGAAGGTCGGCTTGATCTTGCCGCGGGCGTAGAAGTCCAGCGCCTCGTCCATGTCCTGCCGGGTTCCGACGATTGAACCGCGGATGGTCAGGCCCTTGAGCACGATGTCGAAGATCGGTGCCGGGAAGTCCCCCGGCGGCAGTCCATTGAACACGATGGTTCCGCCGCGCCGGGCCATGCCGATGGCCTGGCCGAATGCCGCCGGGTGCACCGCGGTGACGAGCACCCCATGGACGCCGCCGGTGGCTGCCTGGATGGCCTCGGCCGGGTCTTGCGCGAACGCGTTGACGGTGACCTCGGCGCCGTGGCTGCGGGCCAAGGCCAGCTTTTCCTCGGCGACGTCCACCGCGGCGACCCGCATGCCCATGGCGACCGCGTACTGCACCGCGATGTGCCCGAGCCCGCCGATGCCGGAGATGACGACCCACTGGCCGGGCTTCACTTCCGTCTGCTTCAGGCCCTTGTAGACGGTCACGCCGGCGCAGAGCACCGGGGCGATCTCGTAGGGGTCCGAGCCCTCGGGGATGTGTGCGGCGAACTTCGCATCCACCAGCATGTATTCGCCGAAGGATCCGTTGACCGAGTATCCGCCGTTCTGCTGCGACTCGCAGAGGGTTTCCCAGCCGGTGCCGCAGTACTCGCAGCTCCCGCAGGCGCTGGCGAGCCAGGCGTTGCCGACCAGGTCTCCGACCATGACCTCGGTGACGCCTTCGCCGATCTTCACGACGTTGCCGACGCCCTCGTGTCCGGGGACCAACGGGAGGTTCGGCTTGATGGGCCAGTCGCCCTGGGCGGCGTGGAGGTCGGTGTGGCAAACACCGGAGGCGATGACCTTGACCAGCGCCTGGCCAGGGCCCGGCTCGGGGATCTCGGTGGTTCCAACGGTGAGTTCGTCGCCGAAGTTCTCGACTATGGCTGCGCGCATGGTGCTCATCAGTATTTCCTTGTCATTGGTCGATGGCGCGGGGACAGGGGTTCGTGCACCGGAAGGTGACTGGCCCCTGATCACGCACCACCGAAGCAGGGCGGAAAGCGGGTAGTGCTCACGTGCGGGGGTGGTGCGCGTTGGAGGGGTGGGCGGGGTTGCGGCCGCCGCCCCCACGGCGGTTTTGTAGAAGCCGGGCTTGTCCTGCGAGTAGGACACCAGCAGGTTCTTGGTCTG
>NZ_JBIXLM010000040.1:0-39746 GCF_045798545.1 Paeniglutamicibacter sp. ORCA_105
GCGCCCGAGGTGAGGACCAGGATCTTGCCGGGGTTCGTGGTGAACAGTTCGCTCCCGGGATCCAGGTCCAGGTGCCCGGAGACCACCGCCAGCAACGGGCGCTCGGGCATGCCGCGCGCCAGGCGCCAGGCGCGCGAGGGGGCATCGAGCAACTCGCCGTCGTAGCCCTCGGCCCGCACCGTCCCCGCACCCACCAAAATGACATCGGCCACCCGGCGCAACAGCATGAACACGCGCTTGTCGGCATCCGTGCCCAGGTCACCGGAAAGGCCGCCGAGCGTTGCCGCACCGTCGATCGAGGAGATGAAGTTGAAGCGGACGAAGGGGTCCCCTGAGCCCGGCGGCGCGTAGGACTCGAGCAGGGCTGTGTCGTCGAGGTCCGGGGCGGGGTCGGGGAGCAGGCGCCGCATCAGGAACCTTCCCGGGCGGTTCTGCGGACGGAGAGGTCATCATGGACCGGGGAACCGGACGGGGCACCGGGGTGCGCCGGGGGATTGACCTCGCCCATGTTGTGCACCAGGTACGCCGGCTCGCGCCATCCCATGGCCGCCTCGAGCATCCGGATGGTGGAGACCGATTCGGGGATGTTGTGCATGCGGATGATCCGTGCCCCGTTCATGATGCACATGCTGGCCGCCGCCATCGAGCCGGCGGTGCGTTCGGACTTGGGTACATCCAGGGTTTCGCCGATGAAGTCCTTGTTGGAGACGGCAGCCAGGCTCGGGTAGCCCAGTGCGGCGATGGCCTCGAACCCGGCGGTGATGGCCAGGGTGTGGAGCGTGTTCTTGTTCAGGTCGTGGCCGGGATCCACGATGATCTTCTCCTCGGCGATCCCCAGGGAGAGTGCGAAGTCGACCTTCCGGCGCAGGTACCCCGTGACCTCAGCGACCACGTCGTCATAGGTGGGGCGCGGGTAGATGGTGCGAGGTGCGGCGAGCGAATGGGTGATGACCAGGTGCGCCCCGGCCTCGGCCACGGCGCGCCCGAGCTGCGGGTCGCTCAGGCCGGTGGTGTCGTTGATGACGTCGGCTCCCGCGGCCATGGCGGCGGAAGCGACCTCGGGCAGGAACGTGTCGGCTGAGATGATCACGTCGCTTTGCGCCCGAACCGCCCGGATGACGGGGACGATCCGCTGGGCCTCTTCCTGCCAGGACAGCGCGGGTCCGGGCGAGAAGGGCACCCCGCCGATGTCGATCCAGTCGGCCCCGGCGTCCACCGCCTCCAGCGCCGCGTCCACCGCGGAGCCCAGGGCGAAGGTGGCCCCGGAATCGTAGAAGCTGTCGGGCGTGCGGTTGATGATCGCCATCAACGCGACCCGCGCGCTGAAATCAATGCTGCGGTGCGCGAAGCGGTGGACCGGGTGGCGAAGTGCGGGTAGGTACATGCTCATGCGGGCTCCTAGCAACGATCTGTTAGACCATTCTTACCAGTTTTAGAAGCTTTGGGGAGGATGAAGCCCAGTGCAGGTCTCCAAGGGCGGACGGCACGGCGCACCGCGGGCGCGGGCTTGGGTACCCTGTATGAATGACTTTGAACTTCGTCGCCCCCGATGCCGGCGCATGGATAGTGCAGGCCCTGCAGGAACAAGGCCGGGACGCAGACACCGCAAACCTGGTCGCGGGCCAGGTGCCCCGCGGCTTTGCCGCCTACGCACGGATCTTCCACCCGGCCATGGGGACCGACGGGCAGCCCGTGCGCTGGGATGCGATCGCCAAGCGGCGCGGCAGCACCATGCACGCCCTGGCGCAATTCGCCGCACTCTCCGGGATCGGCGAGGACGGGGTGCCACTGGCAGAGGACTCCTGGGAGGGGGAAGCCCCGGGCTGGGACGGGCTGGGTGCCGCCGAGCTGCGCGCCATCGCCCCGCTGCTGGCGGCGCACACCGCGACCCCTGGCGAAATCCACCTGGCGCTCTGGAACGGGCTGGCGTTCATCCACGGCGGCGACCAGGTCGAGGTAGTGATCGAGAACGACCCCGCCCTCACCGAGGAAGAAAACGCCAGGCGCGCCGAGGAACTTGCCGCCCGTGCCAAGGCACCGGCATTTTCCGAAGAGGTCAGGAACGCGCCGACCTTGCAGATCGGTTCCGGCTACCGCTCCTTCTACGTTTTCCGCGGCGATGCGGAGGACCTGGCCAGCCCGCTGTGGGCACGGACCTCCCTGGGCGAACAGCGCCAGTCGCCCAACCTGGCCTGGCCCCAAGACCGCGCCTGGCTGATGTCCACCGAGCTCTACGAGGATTCCACCATCGTCGGCGGCAGCCGCGGGCTCATCGACGCCCTGCTGGGCTGCGCCGGCATCGAGGCCTGGGAAGTCGACGCCGACTCCCGGCTCGATGCGGCCGGAGACACCCGCAACGAGCTGCCGGCGGCGGATGACGAACCCTTCGATCCGGAGGAGCTGGCGGGGGAGTACTTCCAGGGGGAAGGCAACTAGCCCCCCCTGTGGGCGCTTGGGAGGGGGATGCGGGGGCGTTGTGAGGAATCACTCCGCCCCGGAGACCCGCAACAGGGCTAGAATTGTTCGGTGTCCACGAGCCCCATTTACCTAGACCACGCAGCCACGACACCCATGTCCGGCCCAGCGCTCGCCGCCATGACCCATGAGCTGGCGCAGACCGGCAACCCCTCCTCGCTGCACGGCGCCGGCCGCCGCGCCCACCGCGTCACCGAAGAAGCCCGCGAGCAGCTGGCCGCCGCGGCCGGGGCCCACCCCTCGGAAGTCATCTTCACCTCCGGCGGCACCGAATCGGACAACCTCGCCCTCAAGGGCCTGTACTGGAACCGGAACGCCGCCGACCCGGCACGCAAGCGCGTCCTCTGCTCCGTGATCGAGCACCACGCGGTGCTTGACACCGTGGAATGGCTTCAGGCCCACGAGGGGGCGGACGTCACCTGGCTGAACGTGGACACCGACGGGGTCATCGACCTCAACGCGCTGGAATGCGAAATCGCGAAGAACCCCCACGACATTGCCCTCATCACCATCATGTGGGCCAACAACGAGGTCGGCAGCGTCCAGCCAGTGGCGAAGGTGGTTGCGCTCGCCGACCCCCACGGCATCCCGGTGCACTCGGACGCGGTCCAGGCCTTCACCTCGGTGCCGACCTGCTTCGCCGACTCCGGGCTGGCCACGATGGCGGTCTCCGGGCACAAGATCGGCGGGCCGGTGGGAATCGGCGCACTCTTCGTGCGACGCGACGTGGTGCTCACTCCCGTGCAGCACGGCGGCGGGCACGAACGCGCACTGCGCTCGGGTACGCTGAACGCCGCCGCCACGGCCGGGTTCGCCGCCGCAGCCACGCAGGCCGCAGCCAACCTGGAGGCCGAGGCAGAGCGCCTGGCCACGCTGCGCGACACACTCATCGACGGGGTGTCCAGGCTGGTTCCCGAGGCCGTGTTCAACGGCACCGCGGATCCCGGACACGCGGGCACCCGCTTGCCGGGCAACGCGCACTTCACCTTCCCGGGCTGCGAGGGAGACTCGCTGCTTTTCGTGCTGGACATGCTCGGGATCCATTCCTCCACCGGCTCCGCCTGCACCGCCGGGGTGCCGCGCCCCTCCCACGTGCTCTTGGCCATGGGGCGGGACGAAGCGACGGCACGTGGCGCACAACGCTTCACCCTCGGGCATACAACGAGCGCCTCCGACGTTGAGAAATTGGTGGCGGCATTGCCCGAGGCCTATGCACGGGCCAAAAAGGCCGGCATGGCCGCACAAGTCAGCAGCATTCAAACGGCAGGGACAGGGTTCACACGATGAAGGTTTTGGCAGCAATGAGCGGCGGGGTCGACTCCGCGGTCGCGGCGGCACGCGCCGTCGAGGCCGGCCACGAGGTCGTCGGCGTGCACCTGGCACTTTCCCGCATGCCCGGGACCCTGCGCACCGGTAGCCGCGGCTGCTGCACCGTCGAGGACTCCAACGACGCCTGGCGGGCGTGCGACAAGCTCGGCATCCCCTACTACGTCTGGGACTTCTCCGAGCGCTTCAAGGAAGACGTGGTCGACGACTTCATCGCCGAGTACGAGGCAGGACGCACCCCCAACCCCTGCATGCGCTGCAACGAGCGCATCAAGTTCGCCGCGCTGCTGGAAAAGGCCATCGCGCTGGGCTTCGACGCGGTCTGCACCGGGCACTACGCCAAGGTGATCCGGGATGGGGAAGGCAACCCGGAGCTGCACCGCGCCGCCGACTGGGCCAAGGACCAGTCCTACGTGCTGGGCGTGCTCACCCACGAGCAGCTGGAGCACTGCATCTTCCCGCTGGCCGAGACCCCCTCCAAGGCCGAGGTCCGCGCCGAGGCCGAGGCCCGCGGGCTCTCGGTGGCGAACAAGCCCGACAGCCACGACATCTGTTTCATCCCCGATGGGGACACCCGCGGTTGGCTCGCCGAGCGCATCGACATGACCAAGGGCGAGATCGTGGACCAGGAGGGCAAGGCCCTGGGCGAGCACGAGGGCGCCCACGCCTTCACCGTCGGCCAGCGCAAGGGCCTGAAGCTCGGCACGCCGGCGGCCGATGGCAAGCCGCGCTTCGTGCTGGAGATCCGCCCGAAGGAAAACAAGGTCATCGTTGGCCCCGAGGCCCTGCTGGCCGTCGACGAGCTGCGTGGCATCAGGATCTCCTGGGCCGGGCTGCCCATCGCCGACGCCGAGGCCGGCATCGAGTTCGACTGCATGGTGCAGGTGCGTGCGCACGGCGACCCCGTCGATGCCCGCGCCCGCGTCGAGCCGCAGGACGACGGGTCCAACGTCCTGGTCGCCACGCTCATCGAGCCGATGCGCGGGGTCGCCCCTGGCCAGACCATGGTGATCTACCAGGGCACCCGCGTGCTGGGCCAGGCCACCATCGATTCGGCCCGCTCCACCGCATGGGACCCGTCCCTGGTGTCCTGAGCCACCCCTACCGCAGTGCCGGCAAGGCCTCGCCCGTTGGATCGTCCCAACCGGTGGGGCCTTCCGCGTGCCCGGCCAGTGGACGTGGCCCATGGGTCAGACCCTGTTGGAAAACCCCGTCGAAGGATCCCCGTTTTGTTCGCCGGGGCCACGGAACTTGCAACGCCTGATGCGCCGGTGACGGACGGGGGCTGCGTCCATGGCATCGCGACAGCCGTGCCGGCGTTGCGGAGGCCATCGGGATCCGCTGCCGGCGGTTCCCGATGGCCACGGTGATCACGGTTTTGGGCACGCCGGCGGTGTGGCCCGTGTCAGTCCCGATTCTCGGAGAAGGCTCAGAGCCGAACCACGTGTTGCCGTCCGTGCTGAAGAGTTGATCGCTGTGGAAACCCTCTCTCAGCCTACGAACAGCGTGGGTCGTGGGACGTGTATTCTTCCTGGCCCGGTCCAAGCCGTCCGGCGTGATCGAGTTCGAGGAGATAGCTGGTTCCCGGTTGACCGCTGAGGCTCGCCGGATCCGCTGGGCCTGTGGCCAGGAATCCTGCTTTGGCCAAAACCTTCTGGGAGGCCGGATTCTCGGTGGCGGCAGCCGCCCTGAGCGCGCGTACTCCGTGTAATGACGCCGCCAACCGGCAGACCTCACGAACGGCAGCCGTCGCTACTCCGCGGCCGGCCGCGCGTTGGGCAACCCGATAGCCGAGTTCTGCGGCGCCGTCCTCATCAAAGACAAGGTTGAAGCGTCCCAGGACCTGGCCCGCCTCGTCGATGAGCAGGTAGAACGCGCCGACTCCGTCGTCTTGCTGTTCCAGCAATGCCTCATGTCGTTGGGCGAACTTTTCGAAGTATTCATCGCCCCTGTCAGGAATCGAAGCAGCGAAATAGGAACGGTTAGCCAGCTCGAACTCCAAGACTGCAGGCGCATGTTCGGCTCGCAAGAGCTGCAATTTGGGCACCATGCAAGCCTACTCCGCGTTGCAATCGGCGCGCGGCCGCGCTTTCGGAACCGGGCGGGAACCCGACCCAGCTGATGGGAGTGGCGGCGTTGGCCGGCGGCCTCGTTCCCCTGGTGATTTCGTTGTCCGTCGCCATCGAGATCCCTTGTCCCATCCCTCCAGCTCACCAAGGTGCCCGGACGTGCGCCAGAGATTTCGCGAGCACTTTCCACATGAGGCACGGACCCCATTTCGCGAGCATTTGTCATGGCTCTCGCCGTTCCCTTGGACAGAAATGGGCAACCTGCTAGCCTTGGCCCCATGCGTATCTCACTGCGATTTATCAGCCCCCGACCGGTTGCCGGTCGCGAGGGCCATGAGGCGCGCGCCTAGGTCCTGGCGGCGGAGCGGATCGGGGGACTATCCACCGATCCAAACCCACCCAAGGACTTCCCATGACTACTTATCTTTCCGCAGATGAACTCCACGACGCTCTAACGCTGCGTGACCTCTCCAATCCCGAGCATGGCCCACACGCCATGCAAGAGCTGCTGGGCCAGGTCACCACGGCTCTCACGCGTCGTTGGGGCGTGGTGGCCAAGACGGTGCGAAACAGCCCACTGGTCTCGGTCACAGACAACTACGACAACCTGGGCTTCTCCGCGTCGACCGTGACCCGCGACCAACGGTATTCGCGATACGTGAGCCCCACGGTGATGCTCCGGAGCCACACCTCGGCATCGGTCCCTGGGTTGCTCAGGAATCTGCCGCGAACCGGCGGGTTGGACGAACTGGTCGTCATGCCCGGGTTGGTGTATCGACGGGACGCCATCGACCGGACACACGTCGGCGCACCCCACCAGGTGGACCTCTGGCGGATTTGTCCATCCCCGGCTCTGGGGCCGGTCGACCTTGAATCGATGATCGCCGTTCTGGTCGAGGCGGTCTTGCCCGGTGCCCGATGGCGCACGGTGCCTGCCGTCCATCCCTACACGACCAACGGGCTGCAAGTGGATGTCCTGGTTGGCAGCGCATGGTTGGAACTCGCCGAGTGCGGCATGTTGGCGCCGCACCTCTTCGCCGAGGCCGGACTCGACCCGGAACAGTGGTCGGGCCTCGCCCTGGGCATGGGCCTGGACCGGGCCCTGATGCTGCGCAAGGGCATTCCCGACATTCGACTCCTGCGTGCCCGCGACCAACGCATCGGATCCCAGATGCTCGATCTACCGGTCTCGCTTCTTCCCCCGATTCGGCGCGACATCTCGATCGTCGTCCCCACATCCTTCGACGAGGAGATCCTGGGCGACGAAGTCCGCCAAGCGCTCGGGGAGCGCATGGACGACCTTGAATCGGTCGGGCTTCTTGGACTGACCGACTGCGAGGACCTGCCTGCGGCGGCACGGGACAGGCTGCAGATCGAACCCGGGCAGGCGAACGCACTGATTCGCATTACGCTCCGGCCGATCGAAAGCACCCTCACCGCGCGGGAAGCCAATCTCATGCGCGACGATATTTACAGGGCACTGCACCAGGGCCGTGTCGTGGAACTCATCGCAGGCTAGACGGGCATGGTCGCGGTCGGCACCAACTAGCCGGCCGACCGCGACCAACAGCCAAGTCACAGGATGCCGGAGCCCGCCAGGCGATTCAGCACCATCCCGGGCCCTTGATAGGTTGGCCAAGTCCCCGCCAACTGCGAAAGAGACTCAATGCAGCAACCTCCGCCCATTACCCTGCAGCCATTTCAAGAGTCCGATGCGGAATTTTTCGCGGGCATGGCCTCCGACGAGCGGGTGACCCGCTTCGTTGGGGACGGACGGCCATGGGATCAGCAAACCATCAATGACCGTGTTCGCGCAGCCCTTCAGGAGGACGCCCTCGATCTCGCGGGAGCATCGCGCTGGTTCCTGGCCAAGGAGGCAGACGAACCTGTCGGCATCGTGGTTTCCACTCGGAAGGACGAGGGCATTGAGATCGGATACTGGGTGTCACCCGAGCACTGGGGTCGCGGCATTGCCGGGGCCATGGTCGATGGCGCGCTGACCACGATTCCCGAGGTGTACAAATCCCGGGAACTCTTTGCCCGCGTGGACCCGGCCAACACCGTTTCCGCCAAGCTGCTCACCCGACGCGGCTTCCAACTTGAGGTCAACCAATGTGGGCTTGACCGCTACACCCTCGTACCGGTCAATTCGTAGACAGCCAGGCCGGCGGAACTACTGCCAGGTTCCATGCTTCCGCATCGCAAACCGTCCGATAGGGGTCCCCAAACCGTGACCACCTGTGACCCGTGGAACGAAAGCGGATAACTGTCGACCCGGTTCGCGGTGGTCCGATGCCACGAGTCATGAACGGGGTGGTGAGCCTGCGATGCCGCGGGTGAATCGTTCACGTGGTGCATGCAGGACGCTCTTGATCCGAAGTGAAATCGTGAATTGGTGGACCTGTCCATGGCCCACGTCCTGGTCTACTGTGATCCCATGTCCAGTCGTATAGCTGCCGTTGCCATCGATGCGATCAGGCCATGGGTAGTGGCCGATTTCTGGTGCGCCGTCTTGGACTGGCACATTGTCGAAGAGGACAACGACGGAATCAGCATCGCGCCAAAAGACGAAACCTGGCCTTCCATCGATGTTTTTGCGGTGCCCGAGGGAAAGACCGTGAAGAACCGGCTGCATTTCGACCTGCGGGCGGATGGTGTGTCCACGGCCGAGGAGCTGGAGCGCCTGCTCGCCCTTGGCGCGAAGCGGACGGACGTGGGCCAGGGAGCGGATGTCAGCTGGGTCGTCTTGGGCGATCCCGAGGGAAATGAGTTCTGCCTGCTGTCGCGGTCCGTGCAGGACGTCAAGAACCAACACTGAGACACACCCTGCCCTGAAGGGCGGATCATTGGTCCGCAGCAACTCATTGGCCTTGGGCCATGTGAATGGCAAAGTCGCAGCGCCCCCGAAGAAGACCAGTAGGGCCTGGCTGTTGTCGATTCGAGGCCCCGGTCGGATACTGGCTGCAGGGGAGGTCCGGTGGACACCATGCGACTGATCAGGGGAACGGCATCATGGGCGAGCTACACGTCAATATGAACATCACGCTTGACGGCGTGATCCAGGCCAATGGCGGCCCAAACGAACAAGACGGGGACTTCGAGTACGCCGGATGGGAACGTCCATTCTGGGATCAGGAGTCATCCGACAAGCTGATAGAGGACGTGCAGGCATCCGACGCGCTGCTGCTGGGCCGGACAACCTACGACATCTTCCGCGGCTACTGGCCGAGCGCGACCGACGAGATCGGAAGCGTCTTCAACCGCGTGCCCAAGTACGTTGCATCACGCGGCAAACCGGAATTGACCTGGGCCACCACCACTCAGGTCGCCGATGCCGCACAGGAGGTTCGCGACCTGCGGCAAAGGCACCGGCAGATCCACACCTGGGGAAGCGCGAACCTCCTGCAGACCCTGTTTCGCGAAGGCCTGGTTGACCGGGTGAACCTGTGGGTCTGCCCGGTGGTGATCGGGGAGGGAAAGCGGCTCTTTCCGGCAGGCACGGCACCGACCCGCTTCGAAGTGGTCGAGCCTCCGAGGTCCTTCAAAAGCGGTGTGATGCTGGTCCGCTACCGGCGGCTCGAGGGACCTCCGGAAACGGTAAACGCCGCCACGGCCATCGACAGCGAGCAATAACCCAGCGTTGTTCCCATCCGGTCTCGACCGATTGTTTCGGTTGCCCCTTCGGACCGGCAGCCGTTGGGCCAGAGGCCCTGCGCACTTGTTCCCGGTTCCCACGGCTCGGGGGAGCGCACTCGACGGCACGTTCTCACACTCCGCGTGGCGCATCCCACACGCAAACGTCCCGTCTTCCGTCCCCGCGGGAGGCGGGACGGAAGACGGGACGTTTGATTGCAAAAGCTGCGGCTAGGCCTTGGCCTCGTCGACGATTCCGTACATGCGCGGGGTGATGTCCGGGTATTCCAGGCGCGTCTTGCCAGCTTCGAGCCGCGGGAGCTGGGCCGGGCCGTGCTCGGCGCAGTGCACGAAATCGAATTCCGGCCACCACTTCTTGGGTCGCTCGGTCTCGGCGAAACCGCAAACGGCGCAGGTCAGGTGAACCCACACGGGGCGCTTGCCGGTGCGGTTGGCGTGCGACTGGATGAGCCAAGCCGGGGGATTGGCGTTCATTTCGGCGAATGCGGCCTCGCTCAGGCGCGGCGGGATGCCGTGGCGCTTGGCCATTTCCATGGGGATATCCAACGCAATCGCAGCGTCTCTTCGTGTCATCATCGTGCTTAACCCTAGGCCACTTCGCCGGGACCCGGGTACGGACAAGGTTGCGGCAGGGCCGGATGAACGTGCCCAGGGGACCAACGCGGACCGCCTAGTTACATTTTCATTTCGATACGACTGAGGGCGACAGTTGATGGCATTTAGTGACGATGATCACCTAGGCTGTATGAAGCATGTGTTTTCTATCACCTCGCATGCTCGCTGACAGAAAAGGAATGCTCATGGCCCGCAAGAAAAACGGACTGCGACTCGCCGCAGCCGTTATCGGCATCTCCGCCCTGGCCCTGACCGGTTGCACCGGTCCGGCCGAAACACCCAGCACCGGCACCGGCGGCGAAACCGCCCCTGCCAGCGGCCCAATCACCGTGGGAACCACGGACAAGGTCACCTCGCTCGACCCGGCAGGCTCGTACGACAACGGTTCGTTCATGGTCATGAACCAGGTCTTCCCGTTCCTGCTCAACTCGGTGCCCGGCTCGGCGGACCCGGTGAACGACATTGCCGAATCGGCCGAGTTCACCACGCCAACCGAGTACACCGTGAAGCTCAAAGCCGACCTGAAGTGGGCCAACGGCACTGCCCTCGACTCGAAGGACGTCAAGCATTCCTTTGACCGCCAGCTGAAGATCGCCGATCCCAACGGACCGTCTTCGCTGCTTGGCAACTTGGACAGCGTCGCGGCACCGGATGCCACCACCGTCGTGTTCACGCTCAAGAGCGGGAACGACCAGACCTTCCCGCAGGTGCTCACCAGCCCCGTCGGCCCCATCGTCGACGACGAGGCCTTCCCCGCCGACAAGGTCGCCTCCGACGAGGACATTGTCGCCGCGAAGTCCTTTGCCGGTCCGTACACGATCGAAAGCTACGCCAAGAACTCGCTGGTTTCCTTCAAGCCCTATGAAGGCTACAACGGCCTGCTGGAAGCCCCGGCGAACAGCGCTGCCAACATCAAGTACTACGCGGACTCCAACAACCTGAAGCTCGACGTGCAGCAGGGCAACATCGACGTCGCCTGGCGCGCACTTTCGCCCACCGACGTGGAGGACCTGGGCAAGGACTCCAAGGTCAAGGTCCTCACCGGCCCGGGCGGCGAGCTGCGCTACATCGTCTTCAACTTCGACATCATGCCGTTCGGTGCCAAGACCGACGACGCCGATCCGGCCAAGGCACTGGCCGTTCGCCAGGCGGCGGCCAACCTGGTTGACCGCGAGGCGATTGCCACCGGTGTCTACAAGGGCACCTACCTGCCGGCATACTCCTTCGTGCCGCAGGGCTTCACCGGGGCCATCGAACCGCTCAAGGACATGTACGGGGAAGACGGGAAGCCGTCGCTGGACAAGGCCAAGGCGGTCCTCGAGGCGGCAGGGGTCACTACACCGGTCGACCTCAAGCTCCAGTACAACCCCGACCACTACGGCCCCAGCTCGGGCGATGAGTATGCCCTGGTCAAGAGCCAGCTGGAAAAGGGCGGCCTGTTCAAGGTCGACCTGCAGTCCACCGAATGGGTGACCTACCAGAAGTCGCGCGTCACCGACTACCCGTCCTACCAGCTCGGTTGGTACCCGGACTACTCGGATGCCGACAACTACCTGAGCCCGTTCTTCGCCAAGAACAACTTCCTGGGCAACGCCTATGACAACAAGGAAGTGGACACGCTGATCAGCGAACAGCGTGTGGAAACCGACGCTGCCAAGCGCACCGCCTTGATCGAGGAAATCCAGACCAAGGTCGCCGGCGACCTTTCCACCATCCCGCTGTTGCAGGGTGCCCAGGTTGCCGTCGCGGGAGCCAACGTCTCAGGAGTCGAGAAGACCCTCGACCCGTCGTTCAAGTTCCGCATGGGTGTCATCTCCAAGTAGCCACCCCACCCCGGCGGGTTCCGCCGACACCCCGGCCCCGGTTCCCCCTCGTTGGAGGGGAGCCGGGGCGGGCCATGTCAGGCCCGCCTCCCACAGCCCCAACCTAGCTAGGACGCACCATCCATGGCCATCATGACCGACCTCGCCGAAGCCGAGTCGCCACCACCGACACCGGCAGCAACGGCAACCAAGGCAGGGGGCAGCTTTGTACGCTACCTCGTCACACGCTTCCTGCTGATTTTCCCCACCATCTTCATCCTGGTGACACTCGTGTTCTTCCTGATGCGCGTCACCGGAGACCCCATCACCGCCGCCCTCGGCGGCCGCCTGACCCCCGACCAACTGGCCGAGCGCATCGCCGCCGCGGGCTACGACCGCCCGGTCCTGGTCCAGTACTTCGAGTACCTCGGACAGGTGTTCACCGGCAACTTCGGCCGGACCCTCACCGACAACCGCGCGGTGACCGAGGTGCTGGCCACCTATGGCGCCGCGACCGCCGAGCTGGCCTTCAACTCGCTGGTCGTCGCCCTGCTGATCGGCATTCCCTTCGGACTGCTCTCGGCCAAGCTGCGCGACCGCTGGCCCGACGCGATCCTGCGCGTCTTCGCGATCCTTTGCTACGCCACCCCGGTGTTCTTTGCCGGGCTGCTGCTCAAGCTCATCTTCGGCGTCTGGCTGGGCTGGCTGCCCATTGCCGGCCGGGCCGGCATCAATGCCGAACTTGCCCTGACATCGCTGCAGAACCCCAGTGGCATCTTCCTGCTTGACGCGCTGCGCTCCGGGAACATGGCCGCGGCATCCGACGTCATCGAGCACGCGATCCTGCCGGCGGTCGCCCTGGGACTGCTCACCGCCGGGGTGTTCCTGCGCCTGGTGCGCACCAACGTCATCGGCACCCTGGGCCGCGAATACGTGGAGGCCGGCCGCTCGCGCGGGGTCTCCGAATACCGACTGCTCACCAAGCACGCCTACCGCCCCGCCCTGATCCCGATCATCACGGTCATGGGCCTGCAGATCGCGCTGCTGCTCGGCGGTGCGGTGCTCACCGAGACCACCTTCGAATGGAAGGGCCTGGGTTTCCAGCTGGCCGAATACCTCACGGCCCGCGATTTCGTGGCCGTGCAGGGCATCGTGGTCCTGCTGGCGGTCATCGTCGCGCTCACCAACTTCATCGTGGACATCATCGCCGCGCTCATCGACCCCCGAGTGAGGTTCTAGCCATGGCCACCACAACCCCCACGGCCCTCGGGGCCAGGAAGCCGCTGTGGACGCGGCTGCCGATCATCTCCCACTACCGGATGAGCGCCGGGCTGCAGCGCGGCATGCTCGTGGCCGGCCTGGTCCTGACCGCACTCTTCCTGCTGGCGGCGATCTTCGCCCCGGTGCTGGCGCCCTACGGGTACGCCCAGGCCTCCGATTCCGAGGGAAACTTCCCCACGCAGGCCGCCCCCGGCGGCAGGTTCCTCTGGGGCACCACGGTGGGCGGGTTCGACGTCTTCTCCCGCACCCTCTGGGGTGCCCAGACCGCGGTCGCGGTGATCGTGGTCGCCGTGGTCTTCTCCATCTTCCTCGGCGTGATCCTGGGACTGCTCTCCGGGTACATCGGAGGCTGGCTGGACCGGGTGCTGGTGGTGCTGGCCGACGCCATCTACGCCTTCCCCTCGCTGCTGCTGGCCATCGTGATGTCCATTGTGATTTCCCAGGGCCAGTCGAGCCTGTGGGGCGGGATCATGGCCGCGGCGATCTCCATCACCGTGGTCTTCATCCCGCAGTACTTCCGCGTCATCCGTGCCGAAACCGTGCGGCTGAAGGCAGAGCCCTTCGTCGAATCCGCCAAGGTCGTCGGTGCCTCCAACGTGCGCATCATGGCCAAGCACATCTTCCGCAACGCCACCCGCACGCTGCCGCTGATCTTCACGCTCAACGCCTCCGAGGCGCTGCTGACCCTGGCGGGCCTGGGATTCCTGGGCTTTGGCATCGAACCGACCAAGGCCGCCGAATGGGGCTTTGACCTGAACCGTGCACTCTCGGATGCCACCAGCGGCATCTGGTGGACCGGAGTCTTCCCGGGCGCCGCCATCGTGCTCACGGTGCTCGGGCTGACCCTGGTGGGCGAATCCATGAATGACCTGGCGGACCCGCGCCTGCGGATGCGCCGAAAAGCAAAGCGTCGCGGCGGAAAGGCCACAGCATGAATGCGCACCGCAAGGACGTGATTGGCCGTGCCGACGGCACGGTCCTGGAAATCAGGGATCTCGAGGTCACCTTCACCACCGACGCCGGGGAGGTCCCGGCCGTGCGCGGGGTCGGCTTCGAGGTTGCCGCCGGGAAGGTCGTGGCGGTGGTCGGCGAATCCGGCTCCGGCAAGTCGGTGACGGCCCGCACCATCCTGGGGCTGCTCGCCGAGACGGCGGTGGCCCGAGGGGCCGTGGTGCTCAAGGGCAACAACATGCTCACCCTGGGTGCCCGCGAATTGCGCGCGGTGCGCGGGGACGAGGTCTCCATGGTGTTCCAGGAACCCTCCACGGCGCTGAACCCGGTGTACACCGTGGGCTGGCAAATCGCCGAGGGCATCCGCGCCCACGGCAAGGTCGGACGCAAGGAGGCCAAGGCCCGCGCGATCGAGGTGCTGCGCAAGGTCGGCATCCCGGAGCCGGAGAAGCGGGTCAACTACTACCCGCACCAGTTCTCCGGCGGGCAGAAGCAGCGCGTCATCATCGCCGCGGCCCTGGCCCTGAACCCGGCGCTGATCGTCGCGGACGAACCGACCACGGCGCTGGATGTCACGGTGCAGGCCGAGATCCTGGAGCTGCTGCGCGAGGTGCGCGACGACTTCAACACCGGGATCGTGCTGATCACCCATAACATGGGGGTGGTGGCCGACCTGGCAGACCGGGTGGTGGTGATGTACCAGGGCAAGATCGTCGAGAGTGCGCCGAGCGCCGAGCTCTTCGCCGCGCCCCGGGAGGAATACACCAAGGCGCTGCTGGCGGCGGTGCCGCACCTGGGCAGGAACTCGGCATCGGCCGGGATGACCTCCCGCTCCGGCCAGGACAAGGAGGTGCTGGTTCAGGCCACCAACCTTTCCATCGTCTATCCCGGGCGCCTGGGAACGCCCTCGTTCACGGCCGTTGACGACGTTTCCCTGCAGATCTGCGCGGGGGAGGTCTACGGGCTGGTTGGCGAGTCCGGCTCCGGGAAGACCACCATCGGCCGGGCCATCGCCGGGCTGAACAAGGTCAGTTCCGGTTCGCTGAAGGTCTTCGGCTACGAGATGCTCGACTTCAAGGAGCGCACCTTCAAGAAGCTGCGCCAGGACATCGGGTTTGTGTTCCAGGACCCGGCGGCCAGCTTCAACCCGCAGCTGAGCATCGGCGAATGCGTGGCCGAACCGCTGCTGGTACACAAGGCTCTCGATGCCCGGGCCGCCCGCAAGCGGGTCGACGAGCTGCTCGAGGCGGTGCAGCTGCCGGCCGCGTTCGCCGCACGCTTCCCGCACGAACTCTCCGGCGGACAGCGCCAGCGTGCCTCGCTGGCGCGGGCGCTGGCCCTTGACCCGAAGCTGCTGGTCGCCGACGAGCCGACCAGTGCGCTGGATGTCTCGGTGCAGGCCAAGGTGCTGGAATTGTTCAAGGAGCTGCAGGCCGAGCTGGGCTTCGCGGCCCTGTTCATCTCCCACGACCTGGCGGTGGTCGACATGCTCTCGACCTGGGTGGGGGTGCTGTACCGCGGAAAGCTCGTGGAGGAAGGCATCGGGAACCAGGTCATGGGCGACCCGCAGCATCCCTACACCCGCAGGCTCATTGCCTCGCTGCCGGTGCCGGACCCCGTGGAGCAGGCGGTGCGACGCGAGGCGTTCCTCAACGCCGTCTGAGGATCGGCGCGTCTGGCGCGCCGGAGGGGGGGAGCGCGGTCCACCGAGGTGGATGGCGCTCCCCCCTCCGTCCGTCGCCGCCAGGCAATCATCAGCCGCTGTGGGGGAGAGGCGCGGGGGCACCGCCCCTGTCAGCCCATGGCTGATTGGCTCCCGGGCCGCGCGTCACGGTTGGGCGCAATGAAGAGGCAACCCTAGACTTGAACCATGAGCCAACAGAAGAACCCGCAGGCCGCGGACGACGCGGAATCCGGCGCCTACGACCCCACTGCCAGCTCCCTGGCCGACACCGTCCCGGATGAGGTCATGGCGGAGTTGCTGTCGATCCGCAGCAGCATCGACAACTTCGACGCCACGCTGGTCTACCTGCTGGCCGAACGCTTCAAGGCCACCCAGCGCGTGGGCCACCTCAAGGCCGTGCACGCGCTGCCGCCGAGTGACCCGGGACGGGAAAAAGCACAGATCGAGCGCCTGCGCAGCCTGGCCCACGAGGCGCACCTGGACCCGGAATTCGCCGAGAAGTTCATGAACTTCATCATTTCCGAGGTCATCAGGCACCACAACAACATTTCCGCCACACACGCCGAGTCCGGAAACTAGCCGATGCCCCCGATGGACCCCATGCACGAGGAACTTTCCACCGAACCGGCAGAACGCCAGGTGCAGGCCAGCGCGCACGGACCCATGCCCGGAACCGACCCGCTGGAAGCGGTGCTGATGGTCCGCGGCGAGATCGGGGAACCGAACCTGCCGCACCTGCAGCAGCTCCCTGCCCGCGGCGTCGGCTCTGACAACATCGGCCGCGGCGCGCAATTGCTCGAGGACCTCGCGGTGGACCTGCAGCCCTACGGCTGGCGCCTGGCCGATGCCCCCGGGATTGACGCCAGGCGCGCCGCCTCGGCGCTGCGAACTGACCTGAACGTTCTGTCGGATGCCATCGGCGCCGAGGAAAAACCCGGCACCGAGCTGAAGATCCAGTTCCCCGGCCCCGCCACGTTGGCCGCGAACCTGTACCTGCGACACGGCGAACGTGCCGTGTCCGACCACGGGGCGCGCCGCGACCTGGCCCAGTCCCTGGCGCTGGGAGCGGTCCGCCACCTGCAGATCCTGTCCCGCACCACCGGCGCGCAACAGGTCACGGTGTACATCGATGAGCCCGACGCCGGCGCGGTGCTCAACGGGACGCTGCCCACCGCCAGCGGCTACCGCACGCTGCGCTCGGTTCCGGCCAGCGAGATCCGCGGCTGGTGGAGTGAACTCACCGACGGGCTGCACCAGGCGGGAGCCGCCGCCGTGGTCATCGGCGCCGATGCCGAGCCCGGCACCTGGACGACGCTGGCCACCACAGCGCTGGAGTCCGGCGCCGACGGGCTGGGTGCCAACGCGGCATCGCTCACCGTCCCGGGTTGGGAGCTGCTGGCGGCAGCTGTGGAATCCGGTAGCAGGCTCTGGCTGGGGTGCCTGGAGCCGGGGTCCCAACCGCCCGGCGTCGTGGATGCCGTCAACGCGATCCGGCGCCCTTGGCGTCAGCTCGGCCTGCCGGACTCGGCCTTGGGCGCACTGGTGCTGAGCCCCACCGCGGGACTGGCCGATCTCTCCCCGTCCGGGGCCACCGCTGTGCTGGGGCGCCTGGCCGGCTATGCGGAAGCGCTGAACCAGGTCCGCGTCGACGCCTAGCCTCGGGGTTCAGCCGCGCCCCGGGCGCCGTAGCCGGGAATGGGATGGTTCCGGGGATCCTGCGCCTCGGCCGCCAGCACCAAGTCCAGGCGTTCGCGGCGGATCCGCAGGTCCACCTGCAGCATGGTGAGCATGAGCTGGGTCAGCACCATGCCCACAGCCCCGACCAGGGCATTGACAACGATGGCCATGGACAGCACCGCATCGGTCGTGGCAGCGGAGCCAAATAGCTGGCCGCCGACCACGGCCGCAAGCTGCGAGAGCACTCCGCCAAGGATGCCGAGCACCACCGCCACCACCAGCAGGATCCCCATGATCCGCCACCAGGACCCGTGGGTCAGCGACCACGAGGACCGCACGGCCCGACGGATCCCCGGCGGCCGGGTCACCAGCAGCGTGGGCACCAGGCAGATCCGGATGGCGATCCAGAGGGCCAACGGCGCCAGCACCAGGAGCATGCCCAGCAGTCCGAGCGCCGCCACCGCAAGGCCAACCGAGCGGGCCAGCAGCAGCGCAACCGCCACCGGAACCGCGACGACGACCATGGCCGCGGCACCGAGCAGCACATGCCACCCGGCGATGCGCAGCATCCCGCCGCGTGCCAGGGCCAGCCCCTGCCCCCATCCGGTGGGCATCCCCAGCACCGCGCGCATTCCCGCGACGGCGGCCGGTCCCACGACCAGCACATTGGCCAGCAATTGCAGCGTCAGCACGGCAACCGCGGTGCCCGCGTAGACCGGCCAGGGGTGCGGAAAGGCCTCGGCCCAGGACACGGAGCCGGCAGTATCCGGGTCCAGGGTGCGCTCGAGGACGGCCAGCGGGACATCGAGCCGCTGCACCAGCAACAACGCGACCAGCGCGGGCAACAGCTGGGCGAGCACTGCATTGGCCACGGTGGCCAGCGGGGCGCGGCGGACCACCGCGAAGGTGGCATCCAGCAGGTCGGCGAAGCCCAGGGGCCGCAATTCCACCACACCTGGCCTGGGTGCCGGCCACTGGCCGGAGGGTCCGGCCGGACCATGCGGCTGCCGGGCAGGCCGTTGGTCCCGGCCCGCCGGCCCGCCATCGCCCGCCGGCTCGTTCCATCCGGGAGGGGGCTGGCCCCAGCCGCCCTCGGAGCCCGCGGGGTCGCCGGGACCGGGCACCGGCGAATCGCCGTCTGTATTCATCGCTTCCCGCTCTCATCGCGTTCCCGCATGTGGTGCAAGGATTCGGAACCAGGCGCCGGACCCTTGGGTTTGCTCCAGTCTAGCGCCGGGTCCGGGAGGGTGAATGGTGAGGTGGATTGCCGTTTCCGCGCCGATTTGCCCGGCATGCTCATGTAGTCTTGAGGTATCCGGGCGCATGCTTTTCGCGGCGTCCAGCGCAAGGCTACGGAAGGGCAGATTATGAAGGCACGCATCCTGGTTGTCGACGACGACGAGGCGCTGGCCGAAATGATCGGCATCGTGTTGCAGAACGACGGTTTCGAGGCCGTGTTCTGCTACGACGGTGCCAAGGCATTGGGTGTTTTCCGCGAGGTCAAGCCCGATCTGGTGCTGCTTGACCTGATGCTTCCCGGGTTGGACGGCATCGAGGTCTGCAAGCTGATTCGCGCCGAGGACGACGTGCCCATCGTGATGCTGACCGCCAAGTCGGACACGGCCGACGTGGTCCGCGGCCTGGAATCCGGTGCCGACGACTACGTCCCCAAGCCCTTCAAGCCGGCCGAACTCGTCGCCCGCGTGCGCGCACGGCTGCGCCCCGGCGAACAACATGCCCCCGAGACCCTGAAGATCGGCGACCTGAGCATCGACGTCGCCGGACACCGCGTCACCCGCGCGGGGGATCCCATCGGCCTGACACCGCTGGAGTTCGACCTGCTGGTCGCCCTGGCCCGCAAGCCGTGGCAGGTGTTCACCCGCGAGCAGCTGCTTGAACAGGTATGGGGCTACCGCCACGCCGCGGACACCCGCCTGGTCAACGTGCATGTGCAGCGCCTGCGCTCGAAGGTCGAGCTCGACCCCGAAAACCCGGGCGTCGTGCTGACCGTTCGCGGCGTGGGATACAAGGCGGGACAGGCCTGAGCCAGGAGGTGGCGGGAACCATGGACACCGTCGAGCCGGTGCGACCCGCACCCGCAACCCCGGCGCAACCTGCCCGGGTGACATCCTGGATCCGCCGCGCGCTGGCTGCGCTGGTGCGCACGCGCAACACCATGCGTTCGCGCTGGACCCGCTCGCTGCTCTTCAGGACGGTCACCTCCGCGATGCTGCTCAGCGCCGTGGCCATGCTGGGCGCCGGGGCTTTCCTGTCCAACCAGATCGCCACCGGCCTGTTCCAGGAGCGCTTCAACCAGGTCGAGTCCGAATCCCTGCGTGGGTTGAACCAGGTCCGCGCCATCTTCGACTCCGCGGCCACCACCGACCGCTCCAGCACGCACTCCCTGGTGACCAGCACGCTGAAGATCCTCGAGGGCGAGACGGCCCTGGTGCCGCGCGACTTCGTGCTGGTCCCGCTGCCCGGTGCCGACGACCTCTACGTGGGCCCCACCGCCAGCGGCAACCTGACCTCCCGCATCGTCCCGGAGGCGTTGGCCGACCAGGTCAAGGAGTCCAACGCGACCTACTGGCAGTCCATCGAGGTCAACGCCGGGGACAGCGCCGGGCCGGGCCTGATCTTCGGTACCAAGGTGACCCTGCCGCCGGGCCGCGAATACGGCCTGTACTTGGTCTACGACCTCTCCAGCGTGCAGGACACCCTCGACTTCATCAACCGGGCCATGGGCTTGATCGGCGGACTGCTGTTGCTGGTGGTCGGCGGCATCACCTGGTACGTGACCCGCGCCGTGGTGCGCCCCGTGGCGGCCGCCGCGCAGGTCTCCGAGAAGCTTGCCGCCGGGCAGCTGGAGGAACGCATGGTCGTCTCCGGGGAGGACGAGATCGCCCGGCTGGGCAACTCGTTCAACCACATGGCCGCGTCCCTGCAGGACCAGATCAACCAGCTGGCCATGCTCTCGCAGATGCAGCAGCGCTTCGTCTCCGACGTCTCCCACGAGCTGCGCACCCCGCTGACGACGGTGCGGATGGCCGCCGAGGTGCTTCACGACGCGCGCGAGGACTTCGACCCCATCAACAAACGCTCAGCGGAGCTGCTCTACAACCAGGTCGAGCGCTTCCAGATCCTGCTCAACGACCTGTTGGAGGTCTCGCGCTTCGACGCCGGGGTTGCGGTTCTCGATGCAGAGCCCACCGACCTGGTCTCCGTGGCCCGGCGCGTGATCGACGCCGCCACCCCGCACGCCGACGCCATGGGCTCGGTGCTGCGCCTGAGCACCCCGACCGGGGGAGCGGTGGCGGAAATGGATGCCCGGCGCATCGAGCGCGTGGTGCGCAACCTGGTGATGAACGCCGTGGAACACGGCGAGGGCAACCCCATCGACATCACGGTGGGCGGGAACGCCAACGCGGTGGCCATCACGGTGCGCGACCGCGGCATCGGCATGAGCCCGGAGTCCGCCGGCCGGGTCTTTGACAGGTTCTGGCGTGCCGACCCCGCCCGCGCCCGCACCACCGGGGGGTCGGGGCTGGGCCTGTCCATCGCGATGGAGGACACCCGGCTGCACGAGGGCAGGCTCGAGACCTGGGGGGAGCGCGGCGTGGGATCCTGTTTCCGGCTGACCCTGCCGCGGATCCTGGGAAACCAGATCGTCGCCTCGCCGCTGCCGCTGGAACCCATCGTGCTGGCGGACGCGGTCCTGGACGACGGCATGGTCGTCTCCTTCCCGTTGACCGGGGAAATCCCCGCCATCGGCTTCAAACCGGCACCGCCGCTGATCCCCGAGGAAACCCCGGGCAGCGACGCGGATGTCCAGGGCACCCCCGCGCGCACCCCAGGAAGGCACCACCCGCATGACTAGGAAACGCCCCTCGACCTCTTCGCTCCTGGCCGTGCTGCTGGGCGTGGTGCTGGTGCTCACCGGATGCTCGGAGATCCCGCGCAACTCGCCGGTGCAGTCCATCGCCCTGGACGGGAACAACAACGAGGAGGGCGGGGACGTGCAGTTTACCGCCCCGGGCCCGACGGAGGGGGACGGCCCGCGCGAAATCGTCGAGGACTTCATCCAGGCCGGCGTCGCGTCGCAGGACGACTACAAGGTCGCCCGCGAATACCTGACCCCGAAGCAGTCAGGTGTCTGGAAGGGCTCGGTGCGGACCCTGGTCTACGATGACCGCCCTTCGGTGATCCCCGGGTCCGACCCCAACACCTACACCATCCAGCTGGAGCTCGTCTCGGAGATCGACGAGGCGGGCATAATGACCGAAATGCCGCCGCACACCACCCGGGCGCTTGACGTATCGCTGGAAAAGGTTGACGGGCAGTGGCGCATTTCGCAGCTGCCCGACGGCATCATGCTGGACACCGCCAACTTCGCCCACGTCTTCTCCCCGCAGACTCTGTATTTCTACGACGTCACCTTCGAATACGCCGTGCCCGATGTGCGCTGGTTCCCGAACCGTACGGGCGTGGCGGCCGCCATGGTGGAGGCCCTGCTGGCGGGCCCCTCCGAGTACCTGGGAAACGCGGTGGTCTCCGCCTTCCCCGGAGGAAGCAGCCTGGTCCGTACCTCGGTGCCCATCGAATCACAGCGGGCCACGGTGGACCTGGGCTCGGCCACGTTCCTGGAGTCCACCGAGCTTTCGCGGCAGCTGATGCAACAGCAGCTTGAGCTGACCCTCGGAGGGCTGGGCAGGGTGCGCTCGGTGGTGATGAGCGATGAGCAATCCGAGATAAAGATCGGATCCAAGGACCCGCAGTTCGAGGTCGCGGAAGTCAACCCCGCCGTTCCCGACACGCAGATCGGGGTCGTCGACGATGCGCTGTACTACCTCAAGGGCAGGTCCCTGCGGTTGGTGGGCGGCATCGGCGACATTGCCGGATACCAGCCGCGGCTGCCGGCCATGAGCCCGCTGGGGAACCGCTATGCGTTCCTGAACGGATCCCTCACCTCCCTCATCGTCGTCGACGAGGAAGGCCGCAGTTCCGTGGTCGCTAGGGGCGAAGACCTGGTGCGGCCCTCCATGGACGCCCACGGATGGACCTGGACCGTGGACAATTCCTCGACCACCAGCGTGCTGGCGGTGCCCGCCGACACTACCGTGAACGGGAAGGTACGCCCGATCACCGCCGACGGCCTCACCGAGGCCAACGTCTCCTCGCTGCGCATCTCGCGCGACGGCACGCGCGCGTTGATCGTCTCCAGCAAGGACGGCGAGACCAGCGTGGCAATCGCCGGGATCCTGCGGGATGCGGACGGCGCACCGCGCGGCTTCGCGCCGCCGAAATACATCTACCCGGACGTACCTGCGACGCAGGCGGTGTGGAATTCGGATGTCTCGGTGATTGTTTCATCCGCCAGCACCACCGAAAGGGTCACGGCCGAGGAAATCAGCCTGACCGGCACCCGGGTCAAGTACCTGCCGCTGCTGGGGATGGTCGGCCTGTCCGCCGGGCCCGGGGATCGCCGCCCCGTCTACGCCGAGACGAATGACGAAATCTACTCGCGCGTGGGCAGCTCCTGGCATGAAATGGAAGACATGGTGCGGGACCTGTCCTACCCCGGCTGATCTGTGTGGGGACGGGACCGTCCACAGCACGTGGCCTGCGCGTCCCAGCCGCGGAACATGAGGGGACATGCTGGAAGGCATGAAGGACCGGAAGCGACCTGATCCCGACGCCATCTGCAAGCGGGCACTTCCCGTCGCCGGCGTTGCGGCACGGACCTGGCTTGGGCGTGTCGATGCCTGGTGGGCGCACGGTGCCGCGTACGCCGTGCGCTCGGCAATGCGAGGCACCGCGGCCCTGCTGCTTCCGGTGGATTGCGTCTGCTGCCGGCGTCCGGACGCCGTGCTGTGCGCCCCCTGCGCCAGGGCGATGCGCACCGCCTGCCTCCGCCCCCGGAGGGTCGAGCATCGTGCCGAGTCGCTGCCGCTGAATCACCGCAACGAGCCGCTGCCGGTGGTTGCGGCGGGCGCCTACGAACACGAGCTGGCCGCTGTCATCCTGGCCTTTAAGAACCGACAGATGCCGGGCCTGGTCGGAATCCTGGTGCCGCCGCTGGCCCGCGCCGTAAAGTCCGCCATAGACACGCTCGTTGAGCCCGGAGCGCCCGTGGTGCTGGTGCCGGTGCCCACCCGGCTGCAGGCGCGCAACCGGCGCGGTTATTTCCCGGTGGGCCTGTTGCTGCGCCGGCTGCGAAGAACGCGGGTGCTCCCGGATCGGGTGCTGGTCGCCGGGCTGGTGCGCTACCGGGCGACGCGGCAATTCACCTCGGCGCAGAAGGGCAAGGGGCGACGCGCCCGGGGCGCAGTGCGGAATTCGATGTGCGCGGGCGGCGGCGGATTGCCGGCCCGCCTCGCCGTCTTGGGTGCCCGGGTCCTGCTCGTGGACGATGTGCTGACCACCGGATCAACGCTTGCCGAGGCGAAACGCGTGTTGGCCGAGGCAGGGCTGCAGGTGTGCGGTGCAGTTGTCCTGGCGGCGACTCCGGCACCCGATGAAAAACGCGGTGTTCGCTCAACGCGATGAAGTAATAATCCGTACATCCTTGATTATCCTTCCATCTGTCATAGGGTGAGGTATGGGCACCCCGCAAGGGGAAAAGAACCCATCTTCAGCGACCGAAAGGAGTGAATTCCTCGGTCGCTGATGTGTCACCTGAGCAATGATGGAGGACACCATGGAGATGACGATCAACGGACGCAATGTCAGTGTTACGGATCGCTTCCGCGAGTACGTGGACGAGAAGATTGACAAGGTCGATCAGCTTGCAACGAAGATCCAGCGCTTGGACATCAAGGTCACCAAGGAGCAACACGCCCGCAACGCGGACACTGCTCTGACCGTCGAATTGACGGTTCTGGGCCGTGGCCCCGCGATCCGCGCCGAGGCCAAGGCCGCGGACAAGTTCGCCGCCTTTGACACCGCGTTTGCAAAGCTCCTGGAGCGTTTGCGCAAGGCCCGGGATCGTCGCAAGATCCACCACGGACGCCAGACACCG
Source organism: Paeniglutamicibacter sp. ORCA_105 (assembly GCF_045798545.1). Classification (NCBI taxonomy): domain Bacteria; kingdom Bacillati; phylum Actinomycetota; class Actinomycetes; order Micrococcales; family Micrococcaceae; genus Paeniglutamicibacter; species Paeniglutamicibacter sp. ORCA_105. The sequence goes on from NZ_JBIXLM010000040.1 coordinate 24,553, forward strand.
ACGGCCGTCCACCAGGCCACCAGCAACCTGGAACCGGCCAACAGCACGCTTCCGCTGCACGAATCGACTCGCCTGGCCCAACAGGAAGAAGAAGCCCGGCTGGCCGCGGACGCCGACCAAAACGGCGCTCCACCCATCGAAATCCGGCGCAAGGTCTTCCCGGCGGAAACCATGAGCGTCGATGACGCGGTTGACCGCATGGAAATGATCGGCCATCCCTTCTACCTCTTCGTGGACGCGGCAACCGGGGCACACTCGGTCGTGTACGCCCGCAAGGGCAAGGGCACCCAGCAGTACTCCTACGGAACCATCACCCTGGATCCGGACGCCACCGACGAAGCGACCCTGGAGACCCGCCGATACCGCGACCCGGAACCGGCAACGGCCAACGCCTAGCATCGCGGGACCTACGATGGGTTCATGAGCAGGATTCTTTCCGCATCGCAGGCCCGCCGCATCGCATTGGCAGCCCAAGGGCTGCATCGGGTCCGGCCCACCGCACCGATCAACCTCGGTGCGGTGGGCCGGACCTTTGCGCGTCTGGAACTGATCCAGATCGACTCGGTCAATGTCCTGGCCCGCGCACAGTACCTGCCGATCTTCTCGCGGCTGGGCCCTTACGCCCCGGACCTTCTGGACAGGCTCGCGGTGAGACACCCGCGGAAGGTGGTTGAATACTGGGCGCATGAGGCCTCCCTGGTGCGCAGCGAGCATTTCCACGACCTCGTGCCGTGGCAGCAACGCTCCTGGCCCGGAAGCATGAAGACCATCGACGAAGACGGGCGAGTGCTGGCGCACCGGATCCTGGAGTTGCTTGCGCAGGGACCGGCGCTGACGGCCCGGGAAGTCGCCACCGAACTCGGCCATGAACATGTCAAGGACCAGGAATCCTGGGGCTGGAACTGGTCCGCAGTCAAGCGCGCCCTGGAGGCGTTGTTTGCGGAGGGAATGATCAGCACCGAGGGCCGCAACGGTGCCTTTGAACGCCGCTACACCTCACTGCACCGGGTGTTTCCCGAATCCCGTGCCCCCGCGACGGAGCAGGAACGCCGACGCGGGATGGAACGGCTGCTGCTGGCTTCCGCCAAGGCGCACGGGGTGGGCAGCGTGCACTGCCTGGCCGACTATTTCCGGTTGCCGCTGCGGCAAAGCGCCGTGGCGCTTGAAGACCTGGCGGGGCGCGGTGCGCTGGAACGCGTGGGCGTCCAAGGGCTGAAGGACGCATTCTATGTGCTGCCCGGAACCGTCGTTCCGCGGGCGGCGACCGGCCGGGCCCTGTTGGGACCTTTTGACTCGATGGTGTTCAATCGCCGACGCATCGAAAAGTTGTTCGGGTTCACTTACCGCCTGGAGATCTACACGCCCGAGGCCAAGCGCGTCTACGGATACTACGTCCTGCCGTTCCTGCTGGGGGAGCATCTGGTTGCCCGGGTCGACTTGAAGGCGGACCGGGCTAACAGGCTGCTCCTGGTCCGCGGGGCCTTCGCCGAGGCCGGCGCACCAAGGCAGACCGCGGCCGAGCTGGCAGCCGAATTGCGGCTCATGGCCCGGTGGTTGGGTCTCGATGAAGTGGTGGTTTCGGTTCGGGGGAATCTGGCAGCAGCCTTGGAGTTTTCACTTAGCTCGCCCGAATCCAGCTAAAAGCCACAGGTGAAAGCATTCCCTCACGTAGACTGAACACGCCAGAATTCCTGTGCTTGAGATTTGGGAGCTGCCTCGTGGCATCACTGCTTGAACGTATCCTGCGTACCGGCGACAAGAAAACGCTGAAGACGTTGCGCGGGTACGCTGACGCCATCAACGTGCTTGATAGCGAATTCCGTGCCCTGTCCGATGCGGAGCTGCGTGGTGAAACCGACAAATTCAGGGCGCGCATCGCCGACGGCGAGTCCCTCGACCACCTGTTGCCCGAGGCGTTTGCCGCGGTCCGTGAGGCCGCCGACCGAACCCTGGGCATGCGCCACTTCGACGTCCAGCTCATGGGCGGAGCAGCCTTGCACCTGGGCAATATTGCCGAAATGAAGACCGGTGAGGGCAAGACCCTTGTCGCCACGGCGCCGGCTTACCTCAATGCCCTGAGCGGCAAGGGCGTCCACGTGGTCACCGTCAACGACTTCCTGGCCGAATACCAGTCGGATCTCATGGGACGTGTCTACCGCTTCCTGGGGTTGACCAACGGCTGCATCCTGTCCAACCAGGACCCGGCGATGCGCCGCAAGCAGTACGAAGCGGACATCACCTACGGCACGAACAATGAGTTCGGCTTCGACTACCTGCGCGACAACATGGCCTGGAGCTCCGACGAGCTCGTCCAGCGCACCCACAACTTCGCCATCGTCGATGAGGTCGACTCGATCCTCATCGACGAGGCACGTACCCCGCTGATCATTTCCGGGCAGGCCTCGGGCGACGTGAACCGCTGGTACACCGAATTCGCCAAGCTTGTCACCCGGCTGTCCCTCGACGTCGACTACGAGGTCGATGAGAAGAAGCGCACCATCGGCGTGCTGGAACCAGGCATCGAAAAGGTTGAGGACTACCTGGGCATCCACAACCTCTACGAGGCCTCCAACACCCCGCTGATCGGGTTCCTGAACAACGCGATCAAGGCCAAGGAGCTGTTCAAGAACGACAAGGACTACGTCGTGATCAACGGCGAGGTCATGATCGTCGACGAGCACACGGGTCGTTCGCTTGCAGGACGTCGCTACTCCGAGGGCATGCACCAGGCCATTGAGGCGAAGGAAGGGGTGGAGATCAAGGCCGAGAACCAGACGATGGCGACCGTGACCTTGCAGAACTACTTCCGTCTCTACGAAAAGCTTGCCGGCATGACCGGTACGGCCCAGACCGAGGCCGCGGAATTCATGGGCACCTACAAGCTCGGCGTGGTGGAGATTCCCACCAACAAGCAACTGCTGCGCAAGGACCAGGCCGACCTGATCTACAAGAACGAGATCGCAAAGTTCGACGCGGTCGTCCAGGACATCGCCGAACGCCACGCCACCGGCCAGCCGGTGCTCGTGGGCACCACCAGCGTTGAGAAGAGCGAGTACCTGGCGCGGCTGTTGGCCAAGCAGGGAATCCGCCACGAGGTCCTGAATGCCAAGCAGCATGCCCGTGAAGCCGCGATCGTTGCGCAGGCGGGCAAGAAGGGCGCGGTCACCGTCGCCACCAACATGGCCGGACGCGGCACCGACATCATGCTTGGCGGCAATGCCGAGTTCCTGGCCGTCGCGGAGATGGAACGCCGCGGGCTGGACCCGGAGACGAACTCCGAGGAATACGAACGCGTCTGGGACGATGTCTTTGCCGGTGCCAAGGAGCAGGTGCAGGCCGAGGCCCAGGAAGTCACCGACGCCGGCGGACTCTATGTGCTGGGCACCGAACGCCACGAATCCCGCCGCATCGACAACCAGCTGCGCGGCCGTTCCGGGCGCCAAGGCGACCCCGGCGAGTCGCGTTTCTACCTGTCGATGACCGATGAGTTGATGCGCCGCTTCAATGCCGGCGCTGCCCAGCGGATCATGAACAACCCCTCGATGCCCGACGACGTGGCACTGGAATCCAAGATCGTTTCCAAGGCCATCGAGACGGCGCAGGCCCAAGTGGAAGGCACCAACGCCGAGCAGCGCAAGAACGTGCTGAAGTACGACGACGTGATGAACCGCCAGCGCGAGGCCATCTACGGCGATCGCCGGCGCATCCTCGAAGGCGGGGACCTGCATGAAAAGGTTGCGCACTTCCTCGAAGACGTGGTCAAGGCCATGGTCAGCGAGTCCACCGGCGAGGGCCATGCCGAGGATTGGGACCTGAAGCGGCTCTGGGCGAACCTCAAGCAGCTCTACCCGATTTCCATCACCCTCGACGAGGTTGCCGAGGAAGCCGGGCACCACGACGCCATCACCCCCGCGCTGCTCGAGCGGGAAATCCTCTCCGATGCCCGCCTGCAGTACGCGGCACGCGAGGAAGCTGTGGGCCAGGAAAACATGCGCGAGCTTGAACGACGTGTGGTGCTTTCGGTCATTGGCCGCAAGTGGCAGGAACACCTCTACGAGATGGACTATCTCAAGGAGGGCATCGGCCTGCGCGCGATGGCCCAGCGCGATCCGTTGGTTGAGTACCAGCGCGAAGGCTTCCTGATGTTCCAGACCATGATGGAGTCCATCCGCGAGGAAAGCATCGGCATGCTCTTCAACATCGAGGTTGAAACCCGCCAGGCACCTGCGGTTTCGCTGCCAGGTGTCACCGATGCCCGTTCCATGACCAACGAACCGGTCCTGAGCACCCCGGGGCTCGAAGCCCCGGCGCGCCCGTCCACCCTGCGCTACACGGCGCCGGAGGAGAGCGGCGAGGCGGCCACGCACATCGAGCGGACGCAAGGTGCCGAGGCCACGAAGACGGCCGGCGGCAACAAGAAGAAAAAAGGCAAGCGCCGCTAACCGATTTCGAGGGCGGTAACCTGCCAGCGTCCGTGCCACCGCTCTATTCTTAGGGCGGTGGCACGGACTTTTTGCATGTCCCGCAGGATCACTGCGGCCTCGAAGACCAGCGGCAGGACCTGGGTGATACGCATGCGCATGACCCGCGGATTGGAGTACGTGCAGTCAGCGGGGTCTGGCCGGTGAATCGCACCCAGACGCATGTGCTGCTCCAGCTTGTCCAGGCAAGTCGGGCTCAGGGCATGGTGAAGTTGGCGCACGGGACGGGCACCGGCCAGCACCTCCAGGACCGCAGGTGCCGCCGCGTGGACGACTGCCGCCACGGATTCTTCGAGGCCCAAAAGCGCGTTGGTGGGTGGGAAAAGCTGTTCGAGCACCACCCTTACCGCAGGGTTGGGGGTCCGTGCCGGATAATCCTCCTCGGACTCACAACCCAATTCCGCGGCGGAGTTCGCTTGGCGATCTTCGGAGGACGTTACGCCGCGCGGCGGTGACTCGGGGCCCGGCTCGGGGCTGAAGCACCTCCGGGGTCGGGATCCGGCTCCTGCGCGCAGCGCTTCGGGGAACCGCCTGACCTCGATCGGCGGTGCCGTTGCATTGCCCGGCGTTGCAAACACGTTCTCGTGCAAGAGCAGCGGCTCGGCGTTTGTTGTGGAAGGTGTGATCGCTGTGGTGCTCATGAGGGGCTCCTGGTGTGCGGGCAGGTTGTCGGTACGGGTGGCGAACCTGCAGGTCAGGATCGCAGTGATGCGCTTTGGGGTGCCTGAAGCACCATGCCGATGTAAAGCTTGTTGGGGTCCGGGCCAATGAGCTGGTGGTTGGCCTCGTACCAGCGCGGCCAAGATGCGGATATTTCCTCGGCGCTGGCACCTTCCGGCAGGTTTCGGGCGGCGATGGACCAGAGGCTGTCGCCGGGGCTTACGACCACTTCAGCGACGGGGCGCGTGTTGCCGCCCCCGACGAGCCGTTGCATCTGTAACGGGACCCGGTGGGGAATCCATCCCGGGCTGAGCAACTCGGTTTCGCCGGGCGGGACCACCGCTTCGGGCGGCAACTTCACGACCTGGTGGACAGGGAATGCCCCGGGGGAAGTCTCGGGCTGCATTTGCGGCAGTGCAGGGGCTTCAACGGAAATGGCGGTGGCGGCACCGGCAGGTCCGGCTGTGAGGGAGCACGTCGCCAGCACCAGCGATCCACCCAGGCCCGCAAGTGCCAGCCGGGCAACGAATGCGGGGACGACTCCGGCCAGGATCGCTGCTTGGCGCCGGTGGCCGCAGGCATATGCCAGACGGGCCACAAGTGCCAGTCCGAGGCAGACCAACAGCCAGGCGAGCACCAGCCCGCCCAGGAGGCCCAGGACCAATCCGGTGAGTTGTTCCAGCGACGTCGCATCGAGCGTCGTCCCGGTGAAGGAACGCGCGTCCAGGGAGAGCCAGATTCCCGCGCTTGCCCCAAGCATGCCCAGTGACAGGCAGGAAATGCCGGCGAGGGACAGCGTATCGCGGACGCCTTGGGTGACCATGCCGATCTCCTTAGGTGTTGTTTGATGTCATTTGATGTTGTTTGTAGAAGCATGATGACACTTCGTGATGGAGGAAGCTAGGGGGGTAGGCGGAAAACTTTTGAGCATCTAGGGTGTGCTCATGAGATGGGAAGCGCTCTTCGCAGATCTTGAAGCGGAATTCGGGGCCGAGGCTGCTCGGGAGCAGAACAGCGAGATCCAGGAATTAGTGCGGATCGAGCGTGCACGGCAGTCCTTGATGCAGCGGCTGGCCCGGCACGTGGGCACCCGCATTGACGTGCAGCTGCTGGGGGCCGAACGCATCGGTGGACGGCTGGCGGGAATCGGCAAGGACTGGCTGATGCTCCAGCACGGAGGTAGCGAGGAACTGATCCCCGTCCAGGCGGTAGCCTGGTGGGCCGCACTCGAGGCGGGACGCGCGCCCGAGCCCGGGGAGCGGCGGGTCAGATTCTCCCAGGCCCTTCGGGTGCTGGTGCGCGATCGGGCCCGGGTCAGCGTCGGCGGGATTGACGGCCAGCTTCTGGCCAGCGGCACCCTGGACCAGGTGGGTCAGGACTTCCTCGAGGTGGCGCTGCATGCCCGGGACGAGTTTCGCCGGCCCGGCGCGCTGTTGGGCAGGACCGTGATTCCATTCGCCGCGCTGGCCAGGGTGCGCCGCGAGGGCTGAGCGACTGGCCGCCAGTTATCCACATTGTTACGCGGCCTGCTGTTCACCGGTCGCCGCCGCGGCGTAGGGTGGCCCACAAGGACCGGAAAGGGACCAGTGGTCCCGGGGTTGGAGCATTCCATCCATCGTGCGCACCGGACAACGGACGGATGTCCGCGCGCGGGGAGATGGGCGGCGGAGGGTGCAATGGGACATGGACAAGGCACGCGATCAGGTTTCCGCGGCGGCGAGCCGGCTGGGCAGACCGAGCTGGAAGGATCCCCGGTTGTTGCTCGGCATTCTCATCGTGCTGGCTTCCAGCGTAGGGGTGGTTGCGTTGACCAGTTCGATGGATCGCACCACGCCCATGTACTCGGCCAAGTCAGACATCTCGCTGGGCGAGGAAATCACCGCTGACAAGCTCCACGTGGTCAACGTGAAGCTGGACGCGCTGGAAGCTGGCTACGTGCCGGCGGATCCCGGAATGTTGTCCGGGACGCGGGCCAACTCCCTGATCCGTGCCGGGCAGCTGCTTCCGCGCAGCGCGCTCGGGCTGAACGACGGCACCAACCGCCGCCCGGTCTCCATCGACTTGCCCGACGCCCTGCCTTCGGCCATCACCGCCGGTGCACATGTCGATGTCTGGGTGTCACTGAAGGACCGCTCGGCCAACGCCTATTCGCCACCCACCCTGCTGCTGCCCGCCGCGGAAGTGACGGCACGCACCGAACGCGCCACCGGATTCGGCGGCACCGCCGGGACCTTGGTCGAGATCCTTGTGGTGGACACCGGGTTGGCCGACCTGCTCGAGGCCATGGCCAACGATGCCCGCATTACAGTGGTCTTCAATCCCGGAGCCAGTGCCTCATGAACATTTCCGTGGTGGTGCACGGGGACGACGGTGTCGTGGTGGACAAGCTGGAAAGCCACCGCGGCGTCCTTACGGTGGCCCGCAGTTGTGCGGAAATAGCCGAAGTGATCGCGCTTTGCGAAACCGGGCTCGCCGACGCGGTCATCCTGGCCGGTCCGGCGGAAGAGGTGGATACGCAGGACATCGATTCCATGATCGAGCGCGGCGTTCCGGTGGTGGTGCTCTGCGACGACGTTGCGCAGGGCCAGCGGTTGGGTGCCGCCGGTGCCTACGTGTCGCCGACCGGAACGCCGGCGGCCGAACTGGGCATCCTGGTCACCCGCGCCCGTGCCGAGCTTGGCCACCGCGAGCGCGGACCCGACCCTGCCCACGCCGGCGAACCGGCGAAGGGGACGACGGGGAAGCGTGCCCGCGTCGTGGTCTTCTGGGGTCCGGTAGGGTCTACAGGTCGCTCCCTGGTGGCGTTGAACTACGCGGTTGAATGTGCCTTGGGCGACGAGGACGTGGTGCTGCTGGACGCCGACACCTACGGAGCGTCCCAGGCGGTGCAGCTGGGCCTGCTCGACGAGGCGGCAGGCATAGCCCAGATTTGCCGCACCGTGGATTCAGGCAGGTTCGATGCGACGAAGCTGGAGCGAATCTGTGCGCCAGTGGTGATTGCCGGTGCCCGTATGCGTGTCGCTACCGGGCTGCCGCGGGCCAGCCGGTGGCCCGAGCTGCGCCCGACCGCGCTGCGCCGGGCGGTGCTTGCCCTGCAGGAAGGCTGCGACACGATCGTCGTCGACGTCGCGGCTCCGCTGGAACTCGACGAGGAACTGTCCTTCGACACCGCTGCCCCGCAACGCAATGGCGTCACCGCGGCGATGCTGCGCGTTGCCGATGAAATCTACGCCGTCGGCGCGGCCGACAGCATCGGTGTGCCCAGACTGATCCGGGCGCTGGAGGAATTGCACGAGGTGCTGGGGGAGCTGGAGGTGAAAGTGGTCTTCAACAAGGTCTCCGCGGCCAATGTTGGCGCCTCGCCGCGCCAGGCCCTTGCCGAGACATGGGAGCGCTTCGGACCCGAGATCCCCGTCGCGGCCTACCTGCCGCACGACGCCGCGGCGGTCGACGCCGCCCTGCTGGCAGGCAGCGCCCTAGCAGAAATTGCCCCGCATTCCGGACTCCGCGTGGCGATCGCAGGCCTGGCCGGGCGTCGAATTAGGGCCAAAACGCCGCTTCTGCGCAGATTTACCCCCTCGATGTGACGTCCGTAACCCGGCGGGATAGTGTTGTAACACAAGCGTTGCGCAATGGAGCGAAACGCAAACTCGATATCCACGGAGGCGTTCTTTTGAACACGTCGGAGTCCAGCATGTCCGAAACTTTCATCGCTGAGACACTTACGCCCGATTTGGTAAACACTTACTACGGGCAATTGGCACAAGAGGACGAAGCGGGGTACTCGCCGCAGCAGCTCGAATCCCGGGTGGCTGCCCACCTTGACGTGGGGTGGCAGCGGGCGGCCAAGACCGCCGGCGTTGCTGTCACCCGGCACGGCGCGACCACCATGGTCTACGTGGTCACCGACGACATGCCGTTCCTGGTCGACTCGGTCACCGCCGAGATCGTGCGGCAAAAGATCGCCATCAACGTGGTCGTTCACCCCACCTTCCTGGTGACCCGCGATGCATCCGACGGACACATCACCACCCTCCACACCGTTTCCGCCAACAGCCACCTGGCCAGTGGCGACACTGCGGCAATGCCGTCGATCTCGGCGCTGGTCGCCGAAAACAGTGACACCGCCATCGAATCGTGGATTTCCGTTGAACTGGGCGGGGACCCGAGCGACGAGGCGGTCTCCGACCTGGTCGCCGGGCTCGAACGCATCCTGAAGGACGTGCGTGCGGCCGTTGAGGATTGGGTCCCGATGCGCAACAAGGCGCACGAGATCGCCGATTCGCTGGCCAACGTCACCGGCGCCGAGGACATCGCGGACCTGAACGCGGCCGTGGACCTGCTGCACTGGCTCGACGACGGCAACTTCACCTTCCTGGGTTACCGCGAATATGACCTCATCACCGAGAACAACGAAGACGTGTTGCGCCTGCAGGTCGAGTCCGGCCTGGGGCTGATGCGCAACGCGGTACCTGCAAGCGGCCTCCAGCACCTGACCAAGCGCGGCCGGGCCATGGCCCGCGACAAGCGCGCCCTGGTGATCACCAAGGCCAACTCCCGCTCCACCGTGCACCGCGGGATCTACCTGGACTACGTGGGCGTCAAGCGTTTTGACGCCGAGGGCAACGTCAACGGCGAACGCCGCTTCATCGGCCTCTTCGCCTCCAGCGTCTACACCTCCTCGGTACGCAGCGTCCCGGTGGTCCGCGAGAAGGTCGAAGCAGTGCTCAAGCGTGCCGGCTTCGCCCCCGACTCGCACTCCGGCAAGGACATCGTCACGATCCTGGAGACCTACCCGCGCGACGAGCTCTTCCAGATCTCCGTGGAGGACCTCACGCACACCGTGCTGGGCATCCTGCGCCTACAGGAACGCCGCCGCACTTCGCTTTTCCTGCGCCCCGACGTCTACGGGCGCTTCATGTCGGCACTGGTGTACCTGCCGCGTGACAGGTACACCACCGGCGTTCGCCTGCGCATCGAGAAAGAGCTGACGGCGGCGTTCAACGCCGAGTCAATGGACTTCGAGGTCCGCATGAGCGAATCCTCGCTGGTGCGGCTGTTCTACCGGATCCGCCTGCAGCGCCACGGGCTGACCCCGGTGGTCGACCGCGCGGCGCTGGAAACCCGCCTCGTTGCCGCCGTGCGCTCGTGGTCCGAAGGCATCGCCGTGGCCGCCAACGAACGGTACGGACCCGAGCAGGGCACCGAGCTGGCCGCCCACTGGGCCGAGGCCTTCCCCGCCGCGTACCGCGTTGAGTTCGAGGTCGAGGATGCCCTGGCGGACATCGAGCGCTTCGGGCTGTATGAAAAGCCCGGCCACACCGGGCCGGTCGTGAAGTTCGTCGTCCCCGAGGAGGACGAGGACTCGGAGATCAACGCGCGGATGAAGCTGTACCTCACGGCGCCGCTCTCGCTTTCGAAGATCCTGCCGGTGCTGCAGAACCTGGGCCTTGAGGTCATCGACGAACGACCCTTCGCCGTTACCCCCTCCCGCGCCGAGGACCGCTACCTCTACGACCTGGGCCTGAAATTCCCGGCCGGAATCGACCCGCTGGCCGCCGAGCCGATGCTCGCAGAGGCCTACGGCGCCGTCGTCACCGGCGAGGCCGAGTCCGACCACATGAACCGCCTGGTGCTGCTCGAAGGCGTGTCCTGGAGGCAGGTCGCGATGCTGCGCGCCTACTCGAGGTACCTGCACCAGCTGGGCGTCTCCAACTCGTACACCTTCATGTCCGACGCACTGGTCGGCAACCCGGAGGTCACCCACGGAATCATCGCGCTCTTTGAAGGCACCTTCAACCCTGCCCTCGGCGCCGAGGAATCCGCCCGGGAGATCGAGGCTGCCCACGCTGTGCTTGCCGAGGCCCTGGAAAAGGTGCCGACGCTGGATGCCGACAAGCTGCTGCGCCGCTTCGTGAACCTCATCGAGGCCACGCTGCGCACCAACTACTACACCGACCCGGCCGCGCTGGCCTTCAAGCTCATGCCCGGGAAGATCACCGACGCGCCGTTCCCGCGGCCCAAGTACGAGATCTGGGTCTGCTCCCCGCGGCTCGAGGGCGTGCACCTGCGCTTCGGCGAGGTTGCCCGCGGCGGGCTGCGCTGGAGCGACCGGCGCGAGGACTTCCGCACCGAGGTGCTGGGCCTGGTCAAGGCCCAGATGGTGAAAAACGCCGTGATCGTGCCCACCGGCGCCAAGGGCGGTTTCTACGCCAAGCAACTGCCCAACCCCGCCGAGGACCGCAACGCCTGGCTGGAAGAGGGAAAGGCCGCCTACCGCATCTTCATCCGTTCGCTGCTGGAAATCACCGACAACCTGGTCGCGGACGAAAACGGCGAGCGGGTCGTACCGCCCGCCAACGTGGTGCGTCTTGACGGGGACGACACCTACCTGGTGGTCGCCGCCGACAAGGGCACCGCTGCCTTCTCCGACATCGCCAACGCGATCTCCGCGGAGCGCGGCCACTGGCTGGGCGACGCCTTCGCCTCCGGTGGCTCGGTGGGCTACGACCACAAGGCCATGGGCATCACCGCCCGCGGTGCCTGGGAATCGGTCAAGCGCCACTTCACCGAGTTCGGCGTCGACACCCAGAGCCAGGAATTCACCGCCGTCGGTGTGGGCGACATGTCCGGGGACGTGTTCGGCAACGGACTGTTGCGCACCCGCACCGTCAAGCTGCTGGCGGCCTTCGACCACCGCGACATCTTCCTGGACCCGCACCCGGAGCCGGGAGCCTCCTTCGACGAACGGGCGCGGCTCTTCGAACTGCCCCGTTCCTCCTGGGCCGACTACAACAAGGAATTGATCTCCGCCGGCGGCGGGGTGTACTCCCGGGCCCTGAAGTCCATCCCGATTTCCCCCGAGGTGCGCGAGGCCCTGGGCCTGGGCACCACGGTCAGCTCCATGGCACCGAACGAGTTGCTCAAGGCCATCCTCGGCGCTCCCGTCGACCTGCTCTACAACGGTGGCATCGGGACCTACGTCAAGGCGTCCGGCGAATCGCACGCCGAGGTCGGGGACCGCGCCAACGACGCGATCCGGGTGGACGGGGCGCAGGTCCGGGCCCGCGTCATCGGCGAGGGCGGCAACCTGGGCATGACCCAGCGCGGCCGCATCGAGGCGGCGCTGCACGGGGTCATCCTGAACACCGACGCCATCGACAACTCCGCCGGCGTGGACTGCTCGGACCACGAGGTCAACATCAAGATCTTCGTTGACCGCATGGTCGTCGCCGGGAAGCTGGCGGCCTCGGAGCGCGCCGACTTCCTGCAGTCGATGACCGACGAGGTCGCCCGCCTGGTGCTGAAGACCAACTTCGACCAGAACGTCATGCTGCTCAACGACAAGCAGGAGCTGGCCGCCATGTCCCCGGCCTACGAACGGCTTATGGATTGGCTGGAGGAACACGCGGAACTGGACCGGGACCTGGAGTTCCTGCCCACCACCGCGGTGCTCGAGGAACGCCTGGCCGCCGGCGGCTCGCTGACCACCCCTGAGCTGTCGGTGCTGGTGGCGTACGCGAAGATCCAGCTGGCCGGCGCGCTGGCCGCCAGCGACCTGCCCGATGACCCGTACTTCGCCGCCACCCTGCGCAACTACTTCCCGGCACAGCTGGCCGAGCGCTTCGGCGCGGAGCTGGCGAACCACCCGCTGCGCCGGGAAATCATCGCCACCGTGGTGGCCAACGACATGGTCAACATCGGCGGCACCACCTACGCGTTCCGGGTCATGGAGGAGACCGGTGCCAACGAGGCGCAGGTTGCCAAGGCCTTCGTGGCGCTTCGCGAGATCTACTCCTTCGACGATGAGATCGGGGCGATCAACGCGCTTCCCGCATCCTTCGACGCGCAACACTGGTGCCGGCTGCACCTGGACATGCGCCGGCTGCTGGATAGGGCCACCCGCTGGTTCATCCACCATGTGGATCGCGACGAGCCGGTCGACGGTGCCATTGCGTCGCTGGCCCCCACCGTGCGGTCGCTGCGCCCGGTGGTCGGTTCGCTGCTGCGCGGGGCAGATGCCGAGCGCGTGGCCAGGTGGAAGGCCGAGGGGAAGGGCTGGGGGCTCGACGACGCCCTGGCGACCCGCTGGGCCGGTCAGTTCGAGACCTTCGTGTTGCTGGACATCGCCGCCCAGGCCAAGCGCAGCGGCACGGACGCCGTCGAGCTTGCCGAGGTCTACTACGTGCTCTACGACCGCTTCGGCGTGGACTCGCTGCTCGAGCGGATCACCGCGTTGCCGCGCGACGACAGGTGGAAGGCGCTGGCCCGCGCGGCCCTGCGAGACGACCTGTACTCGACGATCATCGACTTCACCCGCGACGTCGTGGCGGCCACGGACGGAACCGAAACCGACCCCGCGGCGCGCGTGGGTCAGTGGTTGGAAGCGAACGCGGCTAATCTTGATCGTGCACAGAACATGTTCGCGGAAGTGAACCGGCTGGAACGCGATGACATGGCGTCCTTGTCGGTGGCTTTGCGGCTGTTGCGTTCCATCGTACGGAGGTAATCCTTGGCCATCTTCACGGACCAAATTCGAGAGTCGGCCGATTTTGGTCCTGGGGATGAGGATTGGATCCACCTCCTGGTGGGGGACTGGCAACTCATCGCGGACCTGGCGTTCGCAGACCTGGTGCTGTGGTTTCCGGTGGAGGGCACGTACAAGGCCCTGGCCCATGTGCGTCCCTCCACCTCGCACACCGTCTTCCACACCGACTTCGTGGGCGAACGGATCCGCAAGGACCTCAAGCCGCTGGTCGAGCAGGCCTGGCGGACCCAGGACATCGTGCGCTCCGATGCCGGTGCGCCCTCGGCGGGGGAGCACTCGATGCTCATCGAGACTGTTCCCCTGGTCCGCAACGGGCGCACCCTGGCGGTGCTTTCCGTGCACTTCGACCTCGCCGGATCGCGCATGCCCTCGCGGCTCGAGCTGACCTACAAGCAATGCGCCGAGGACCTGCTGCGGATGTGCACCCGCGGGCTGTGGCCCGACTTCGCCACGCCCACCGGGTCCCGGCGCGGAGCCCCGCGCGTGGGCGACGGATTCATCCGCCTGGATGCCGACGCCGTGGTCCAGTACGCCAGCCCGAACGCCGTCTCGGCCTACCGCCGTTTGGGGGCGGCCGCAACGCTCGAGGGCAAGTCGCTATCGGAGGCGACGATGTCCCTGGTCAGCGACCGCCGGCTGATCGACGAGTCGCTCCCACTGGTGGTTTCGGGCAAGATGCCCTGGCGCACCGAGATCGAGTCGATGGGAGTGACACTGTCGCTGCGGTCGATCCCGCTGCGCAACGCCAAGGGGCGCTACGGCGCGCTGGTGCTGTGCCGCGACGTGAGCGAGCTGCGCCGCCGCGAGAAGGAACTGGTGTCCAAGGACGCCACGATCCGCGAGATCCACCACCGGGTGAAGAACAACCTGCAGACCGTCGCCGCGCTGCTGCGCATGCAGTCGCGTCGGATGAAGTCGGAGGAGGGCCGCCAGGGCCTGGACCAGGCCATGCGCCGGGTTGCCACGATCGCCGCGGTGCACGAGACCCTCTCGCAGGGGCTGAGCGAGAACGTGGACTTTGACGAGTTGATCGACAGGCAGTTCCGGCTGATAGTGGAAATCGCGTCGCCGGGCCAGAAGGTCAAGACCGAGCGGACCGGCGCCTTCGGGCAGCTGCCCGCGGAGCTGGCGACCCCGCTCTCGCTGGTCATCAACGAACTGGTCACCAACGCCGTGGAGCACGGACTGGCCGAGCGCGACGGCACCGTGGTGCTGGACGCCGGACGCCGGCGCAACGCCGTGGGCGCGGACATCCTGAGGGTAGCCATCAGCGACGACGGGGTAGGTCTGCCTCCCGAACCCCGCACGGAGGGCCTGGGGCTGCAGATTGTGCGCACGCTGGTCACCAGCGAGCTCGGCGGCAACATCCACTGGGAGGACCGCACAGGGTCCGGCACCCGTGTCGTCCTCGAACTACCGGTCGCTGCCAGGCGCTAAGCGCGGCACGGGCAAGGCAAAAGACGGGTGTGGCCCGGGTGCCGCGGGGACCCGGCCCCCCCCCGCGT